>DAORIL010000775.1:0-3078 GCA_035438525.1 Pyrinomonadaceae bacterium | reverse complement strand
AAGGATTAGCGATGTCTCCCGGACGACCGCCACCGATTGTGCCGGATGAACAACCTCCAACAGCTCTCAAATCGCCGCTTCTTTCGGCTAGAGTTGGAACTCGACCAAAACGCGATTGACCACGGATTTCCTTATTCCATTCCTGTGAATAGAAGAAAAATAATTTATCCTTAACAATCGGACCACCTAACGAAAATCCGAAATCGTTTCGACGCAGTTTACCTTTGCCTAATTTATTTGCATTAGCAAAAAAATCTGTCGCATTGAGCGCGTCATTTCGACCAAAATAGAAGGCACTACCGTGAAAATTATTGCTACCACCACGGGTTGCAATCGAAATAACGGCACCGGCAGCCTGTCCATATTCCGGTCCATAACTGTTACGGAGTGATTTAAACTCAGCAATTGCTTCGATAGAAGGGAAAAGTAAGATCGTGCGGTTTGAACCAGTATCGTTGTTGTTAGCACCATCGGTTAAAAACAAATTGCTCTGCCCTGAGTTACCATTAACTGAAAAGTCAACGCCTCCGAATAAGCCTTTGCTTTTGCTGTCAAAATTATTTGCTGCCGCAACGCCCGGTTGCAATTGGGTCAATTGGACAAAACTTCGTCCATTGAGTGGTAATTCACGAACTTGCTCACCCGAAACCACTTCACCAACAGTTCCTGATTGCGTTTCTATTTGAATATTGTCAGCCGTTACATTAACAACTTCGTTAATAGCTCCGGTCTGTAACGATATATCTTGTCGGGTAGTATTTGAAACATTGACAACAACATTTGAAATAGATGTTTCTTTAAAACCCGTTTTAGTGATAGCAAGACGATATATACCGATTGGTAGATTAGCAATTGCATAATTACCATCAGCATTAGTTGTCACAGTTCGTTTTGATCCTGTATCAACTTGGGTAACGGTGATTGTGGCATCTGGCACAATTGCACCATTTTGATCCGTTACGGTGCCTGTAATCTGACCGGAGCTTCCTGTTTGTGCTGACAAAGCAACGGGGAACAGTAACAATCCGATTAGAAAAAATAAAACCAACCCTGTTTTCGTTTCTAAATATTTTCGCGGTATAACCTTACGAAAAATATTTTGCCGAAACAAGCAAATTTCACTCATAGAAATCCCTCCTACCTCAATTTAATTTTATTACTGGTTTAACAAAAAAATTAACTACGAAACCGATGGAATTTTCACATTAAAAAATTAAAATTCTAGTCTATTAAAGAGGGCAAAAATGCCCTTTTTGAAACTGATTTAAGTTTTTTTAATTAATAAATTGTTCTTACTTTGTTGTATGACCTAGCAAAAGGTATCTCAATTTTTTGGAAATGTCAAGATTTATTATTATTTTTCTGTTTCAACTAAGGGATAATTGTTTGATTTCCATTCAAAGTCATTTCACCCTGTGAGGTGAGCCAAAAATATTTACGCCACTTTAACCATTTAATTAATTTAGCCATATATTTTCACAAAAAATTCATTCGGATTTTTTTGATATTCTCGGATTATTGGGAATGATAATTTCGCGCCTTCCGAACATTCGTGCATCAAGCGAAAAAGCCCCCGGTCCGAGCAGAATAATAGATAAAGAAATTACTATTATAAAGCCAAGAGTGAAAATACCCGGATTATTTGCCGAAAAAGGGAAAACCATAAGAAAAATACTCGCAAGGCAAACCATACTACTAAATAAAGGTGTTAAAAACCCCGCTAAAAGCAAGGCTCCTATGATACTTGCCAATAATCCGAAAACCCAGAACCAATTTTGTGAATTTTCTTTGGCAAATAAATAAAAACTACCTTGCCAAAATGAGGTAATGCCAAGAGTTGCGCGTAACAGCAATAAACCTAGCCCTGCTGTTCCGTCAGGAAATGTAGAAAACAATCTTCGCAGTTTTTTTACCCTCTATTTTGTTAAAATTCTCAAAATAATCGTGAAGATAGAATAAACCTCCTAGTTTTTAAATAAATCCCTATTGCTCGGAATTTTTTACTAACTCAATAGTGGTATTTCTTTGTTTTTTTTATAATTTTAGTTAAGAAAATTTACCCACGAATCTATACCAATTGATACGAATATCTAAATCATTTTAAAAAGATTTTTTGACCAAAGGTTAGTTTTCATTCGTGAAGATTCATGTTCATTGGCGGGCAAAAAAATTCTTCCTTATAGCTGAATGATTCCGCGCCGAATAGCAATCGCTACTGCCTCTGTGCGGTCGGAGGCGTTGAGTTTTTCCATAATATGTTTGATGTGAACTTTGACCGTTTCTTCGGAAATAAAAAGTTGATCGGCGATGTCCCGATTTCGGTTGCCGCCGCCAATCAGTTGGAGAACTTCCGTTTCGCGTCCGGTCAAAGATTCTTCGCCAAGATGTTCCGCAAGCTGAGCGGCGATTTCTGCCGGAATATGTTTTTTACCTTTATGAACACGGCGGATTATTTCTATAAGTTCTTTAGGCGGCATTGTTTTCAGCAAATAACCGCGTGCACCCGATTCCAACGCACGTTTGATTTCGACATCCCCTTCAAACATCGTCAACATTATTACTCTGGCAGTGGGAAATTCCTGCAAGATCGAATTCATGGCATCAATTCCGCTGATGTCGGGCAAACGCAAATCCATCAAGGTGACATCAGGTAAATGTTGACGAAACTGTTTAAGCGCATTAACACCATCAAACGCTTCGGCAACCAATGTCATATCCGGCTGATTATTGATGAGCGCGGCAATTCCTTCGCGCAATAACGGATGGTCGTCAACACTTAAAACTCTGATAGTGGATTGCTCTTTCATTTATTTTCTCCGTTTTTTGAACTTCGGGCGAATTTTCCAGAAAACCATTTGAACGGCTGATCTGAAGGTTTATTTTCAAAGGCGATATGGCTTGGAACAATTAATTCGATTTCAGTTCCAGCATCAGGACGACTCCAAACCTTGAATTGTGCGCCAATTTTTTCCGCCCGCTCGCGCATTCCCAAAAGCCCCCAATGCCCATCGCGACCAACATTTAGAAATTTTTCATTAATTCCGTGCCCATCATCCCGAACTAAAATTCTTAAATATT
>DAORIL010000774.1:0-3083 GCA_035438525.1 Pyrinomonadaceae bacterium | reverse complement strand
CAGCTTGTTTTTGAGGATTGCCCATCAGAAAATTGAGGTATTTGATCATATCGGGAATTGTCGAATTCAAACCACCGTTGGAAACCGTGATTCCCGTATCCATATCAAAACGCCCTTCGATCAATTTACCATCCTGCGAAATCCGATAACTGTGCGAACGATTTTTGAGCAGATGATACGGGGTCGTATCAAAAAATGAATGATACATTTCGAGCGGTTTAAGGACATTTTTGTCCATATAAACTTCGTAGTCTTCGCCAGAAATTCTTTCGATCACTTGTCCAAGATAAACGATTCCCGGATTTGAATAACTGAATTTACTGCCTGGTTTAAATTCGACTTCTGTGTAAGGCAGCATCGCCACGAGCTGCTCCCATTTGGTCGGTTCAGGCGGATGCCAAGGTTTATCACCGCCAAAAGGAAAAGTGCCGGCTCTAAATCCAGCGGTATGCGAGAGAATTTGCGAAATCGTAATCTCATCCATTGAACCGAATGGATTATGAATTTGCCTTAACTCAGGAACATATTTGGTTATCGGGTCTTCGAGTTTTAATTTGCCTCTTTCACGCAACTGCATAATTGCAATTCCGGTAAAGGTTTTTGTAATCGAAGCCCAATGATAGATGGTATTTTCATCAACCTTGTAATTATTGGCAACGTGAGCCATCCCGTAGAATTTTTGGTTTACAATTTTGTTTTCGTGAACAAAAGCAAAACTACTGCCGAAGATTCCATATTTTTTCAAACTTTCTTCGTAATATTGATCGAATTTCTTAAATTCTTCAGACAACTTTTTGTCCTGTCCAAAGACGGCAGTATTTAATAAGAGCAAAATGAAAAATGCCGCGAGAATTATGCTATTTTTTTTTCTTTTGAAATGAATCATAATAATTTACCAACCCCGATGAATCTCCCATTTATCAACGATTTCGCCTTTTTCCAAGATGTTGAAATGAGTGTGTTGAGCCGCTGACAGACACGAATGGTTTGCCAAAATCCGCACCCGCGAACCAACTTTCAGATGGTTAAAAGTTTCTTCGTCCTTAACAAAAAAAGTCCCGTGTTCCTGCGAAAGCGAATCAATCCGCAATCCAAATTCGTTTCCTTCCAAATCCAAAACTCTTCCGTAGCCGCAATTCTCGTCAAACTCGACGGGACCGCGATCTTTGCTGAGGGCAACTGCGCCGGCATCTACTACAATCTTTTTTGTTTCCCCATTTCGATTCGTGACGGCTGCCAACACCGTCAAAGCACAATCTTCAAACCCGCAACTGCCCAAAGTCGCTTGAAAAGCATCAAAAAAGATGTAATTTCCAGGGCGAATTTCATCAATTCCCCGGAGATGGTCAATGTGATTGATTGTCGGAGTTGAACCGATACTGACCGTTGGAACTTCAATTCCTTGGCTCCGCAATTTTTCGGCGTGAGCTACCATTATGTCCCGTTCTTGACCCGCGATTGCTGCAATTTCCTGAACAGATTCCGCGTGATAAGAATGTCCGGCGTGAGTGAGAATTCCGGCAAATTTCAAATGGGACGATTCGCTGATAAACCCAGGTATTTCAACTGCTTCTGGCGTGTGAGGTTCAACTCCGACCCGATGATAACCACAGTCAATTTTGACAAAGACATCCATTAAAACAGCGGTTTTTCTCGCCGCTTCATTTAACTCCTTCATTGTTTCCAAATCATCAGTCAAAAGCTTTAGTTTGACTCCGCTTTTTACAATTTCGATCGCCTCAGAGAATTTCCCGCTTTCAATCGGGATGGCGTAAGTAAAATCGTTGAAACCGTGTTTTGCAAAAGCCCAAACTTCCGCCAGAGTTGAGGTCGTGACTGCTCCCGAATGTCCATCTGTAGCGATTTTGGCTACTTCAACGCACTTATGAGTTTTGATATGCGGACGCAAACGAACATTATTTTGAAGAGCGATTTCACTGACTCGTTCAGCATTTTTTCGCACACGTTCAATATCCAAAATCAGACACGGAGTTTTTAATGTTTGTAAGTTCATTTCAATTTTTCACCGGAACAAAAAATTGCGTTAATTGTCCGCCCGTGTGCCAGAAAAGCACCTTATTTTTTGCAGTTAATTTTCCCTTTTCGATCCAATCAATTAGTGCTGAAAAGGCTTTAGCCGTATAAACTGAATCAAGAATTATTCCTTCGGTTCGAGCAAGGCTTTTGAATATTACTTCAGCTTTTACAGTTCCTATACAGTAATCTTCTCCGGCGTATTTATCGAAAATTTCGATCTTTTCTCTCAAATCATTTGTTTCAAGTTCGAGCAAATTGCCCGTTTCATTCAGCAATTTCTCAACTTCGGATATGATTTCTTCTTTGGCATTTGGTTCGGGTGAAATTCCGATGATTCTAAGTTTTTCCAAACCGAAAACTTTTGCTCCAATCAACATTCCGGCGTGGGTTCCGCCTGTTGAACTCGAAAAAAAAAGATGGTCGAATTCGAGTTTTTCCGCCATCATTTGCAGGGAAAGTTCTTGCATTGCCGATATAAAACCGAGAGTTGAAATCGCTGTTGCCCCGCCTAAGGGGATTTCAAATATTTTTTCCCCACATCTCTTTAGATTTTCAAAAATTTCAGCGGATTTTACTTTTCTTTCTGCTATCGAATCAACCAGATGAATTTCCGCCCCGTATAAATCTTCAATAAAATTTGCCGCCGGTTCGAGCTTTTCTGTTCCTTTGGGACGCGCTTTTTTATCCAGAACCAGAACGCATTTTATTCCCAATTTCGCACAAACTGCCGCCGTCATTCGGGCGTGATTGGAACGTTCGCCCCCAGTTGTCAAAACGGTCTCAATACCTTTTCTTTGCAATTCCGCAAATAAAAATTCCTGTTTGCGGATTTTATTTCCACCGAATCCGAAACCCGTCCAATCATCCCGTTTGATAAAAAGCCGTGGACAGTTCTTTCCAATATCTTGGCGAATTCGTGGCATTTCTTCCAAAGGAGTGGGGTAAAATCCTAAATTCAAGCGAGGAAATTTTTCTAAATTTTCTATTGCTTTTTCCATTGAATTTTTCCCGTAAATTTCCCTAATTATTTTTTTGGCGTTGGCATC
>DAORIL010000773.1:0-3085 GCA_035438525.1 Pyrinomonadaceae bacterium | reverse complement strand
AAGTTTTCGTGTTACGGACAGCAATCATTTTGTGATCGAAGGGGATGAATACGATACGGCTTATTTCGACAAAAAGCCGAAGTTTATGCACTATTTGCCCGAAATTGCGATTGTCAACAACATCGAATTTGACCACGCCGATATTTACCGAGACCTTTGGGAAATCAAATATCAGTTTTCGCGCCTGATGAATCTGGTGCCCTCAAACGGGCGTTTGATTGTCGGAATTGATTCGCCGGTTGTGCGTGAAGTTTTGGAAGAAATGCACGGCAAACTGCACACCAATATTGAGACTTTCGGCATTGCGGATGATGCCAAATGGCAAGCCCGCTATATTGATTTTTCGGGTGATAAAACGCGATTTACAGTTTTCAAAGATGGACACAGTTGGAGTGAATTTGAGACTCATCTGATCGGCGAATTCAATGTTAAAAATTGCCTTGCTGTTATTATTGCGGCGGATGCTTGGGGAATTAGTAAAGAAAAAATTCAAGAGGCATTTAATACTTTCAAATCGGTCAAACGGCGAATGGAAGTTCGCGGAATTGAAAGAGGCGTGACGGTTATTGATGATTTTGCACATCATCCGACTGCAGTAGAAGAAACTCTGAAAGCATTGCGCCAAAAATATCACGATAAACGTTTAATTGCAGTTTTTGAGCCACGAAGCTGGTCTTCACGCCTTGCAGTTTTTCAGGAGCCATATACCAAAGCCTTTAATTATGCAGATTATGTAGTAATTGCCGGAGTTTATAATACTTCAAAGGCAAGCGAACTCGGTAAAGTCTTGGACGTTGACGAATTGGTCGAACAAATCAAACTTCAAGGAAAAACTGCCTTTTGTTTACCCGATGCCGATGCAATTGTCGAACATCTGACACCCGAAATGCGAGAAGGCGATGTAATTGCAATTATGTCCAACGGCGGATTTGGCGGGATTCACGATAAAATTTTGAATGTTTTGAAGGGATAAAATTTATAGAAAAAGAATCATGAAGAAAATCAAAAATATAAATCTTCGTGTTTCCTTCGTGATTCTTTGTGGATGCGATTTAAATCTGACTCTTAATCCAATTTCTAAAGTCTCGTAAGATTACCGTTTGACCTTCGATTTTGGTGCGTCCGACAAATTCGCTTAAAACTTTGGCGGTCAAGATTGGAAATGAAAGACTGTTTTCAGTCTCTTCATATTTTCCGCTAATTAGTTGATAAATCTTGACTTCTGTTCCATCGTAACGCCAAATTTCTTTGACTCCAAACGAAGCATAAATTGGAAACTTGTCCCAAGAATCATTGGTTGTATCAATTTCCACAACCACATCCGGCGGTGGCACGACCGATGTGTCAAAATTGTCTAAACCAATAATAAATTTGGCGTTTTCGACATAAAAACAAACATCAGGTTCAGCCCCTTTTTTTTGAAATTCGGATTTGTAAGTGGTTGAACCAAGGTCTTCAAGGTCTAATAAAAGTTCTTCGGATAAAATTTGACCTGAACGAGTAAAAAATGTTTTGGGTTTTTCGTGATTAGGCTTGGGACTCATAATTGAAAGTTTTCCGTTATCGAACCAAATTCGGTGGGCAGGGAAATTTTCCATTTTACTCACCAAATTTTCATAGTCCTCCCACGAAACACCATAAATCTTTGTCACAGAGTTGTTTGGAAGTGTCTTGACGGTTGAAAATAAATCTAATTCGAATGCAATCATTTTGTTATCTTACTTTTGTTTTAGGTTTATTTCAAGAAAATTCAGACTGTCTAAAGACACTAACCATAGAGTATTTTCTTACTTTTTACTTCTTCATTTTTTACACCAAACTCAACAGATGTCCCATTTGAAATTTTTTGACGCTCAAATATTTTTGCGTGTCCTTGGACGGTTTAAATTCAATCGGCAGACGTTCAACAATTTCTAATCCACCATCGCGCATTGCTTTGAGTTTTTCGGGATTATTAGACATTGCTTTGATTTTTCGCACGCCCAGATCTTTCAAAATTTCCACACACTGCTCATATTGTCGGAGGTCAACTTCTAAACCTAATTGCGTATTGGCTTCGATGGTGTCTGCGCCTTCGTCCTGGAGGGCATAAGCCCGAATTTTGTTGATAATTCCAATTCCGCGACCTTCTTGTTGCTGATAGACGATGATTCCCCGACCTTCTTTTTCAATGGTTTCCATTGCCCGTTGTAATTGCGGACCACAATCGCATTTGATCGAATGAAAAACATCACCTGTCAAACACTGCGAATGGATTCGCACCGGAACTGGCACATTTTCATTGAATTCGCCTTTGAAAACACAGACAAATTCTTCGTCGCTGGTCAAAGATTTATATCCGGCAATGCGAAACTCACCAAACTCGGTCGGCAGACGTGCTTCGGCAACTTTTTCGACTGATTTAATTGTTGGATAGATAGTAGAATAAATGGTTCTGGTAACTGTTGTAGTTGAATTATTTGACATAACTTCCCCTTGTTCGTTCTTTTGATAATTTTGTATTCGACTCATTGCCCAATTTGGATGCAAAAAATCGTCTATAGTTTTGAAAATAACACATTTATTTTGCCATTAGTTAGAGTTTTTTCAAAATTACTTGACTTTAATCTGAGAAAACGTGCAAACTACTTAAAGTTTTGCTCTCAAGAGTGTCTAAGGAGATGCGTCCGTTCACGAGTTAAGTAGAAGCGACGGTTTGGGTTCGGTTGGAGAGTTAGTTAGATTTTGAAGCAGTCTCGTTGGAGTTTTATCGTGACAAGCCGGGCGCGTCGCATTTGGACGAAAATAGCATCTCGCAAATTTTTCTTTCCTGCAATATTTTAGCCTGTCTATTTGCTTCCTTTGGTTCAAGATAATTAGGAAAAATAATGAGCACAAAACTATACGTTGGAAATTTGTCATTTCGAGTTTCGAGTGATGATTTATTTGAACATTTTGCCCAAGCCGGTTCAGTTGAATCAGCAAATGTAGTTCAAGACAGAGAAACCGGACGCTCACGCGGATTCGGATTCGTCGAAATGGCTTCGGAAGACGAAGCAACCGCAGCAATTGCACAATTTAACGGACAAGAATATGACGGACGTAA
>DAORIL010000772.1:0-3090 GCA_035438525.1 Pyrinomonadaceae bacterium | reverse complement strand
AACTTTAACTTTCTCGCCATATGTTCTGCCTTTGCCTTTAACTGGCAAATCGGTTCGTTTGCCGTCCACGACCTTATACATCACAACATTGCCTTCGAGCGCATTAGCCCGCACAATGTAATAGTTGTTCGCGTCTTTCAAACGCCAGACGAGTCCCGCCGCCTGGTCGTCTTCACCGCTGACCGGTTTGAATCTGACACTCAAATCCAAATCAAGAAACGAGCCTTCGTCGGCAATCGCCAGAGGAAAACGATAGCCTGTCTTATCGTCGGATGTTTGAGCCAAAACATTCGGCGATGAAGGTGAATTGGCATCCGCTTTAACTTCCCATTTTCCTGCTGTTCCCTTGCCCGTTAAGGCACCGTGGAATGTCATCGGCAGTTTTCCCGTCGAATCTTTATCGAAGTTATAGGACAGCGTTTTGCCTTTTTCCTGCAACGGAGCAGGTGTTTCAGTCGGAAGTGCGGTTTTGTCTTTTACACTCTGTCCGCACGCCGTATTGACCATCATTAAGGGAGCAACAATCACAACAAAAATAAATACGAATTTACTCATAACTTTTTCTCCATTTCACAATTCTTCAAAGACATTTGATGTGTCTTATTTACTCTTTTATACTTCCAATCGCCAAGCGTTTAGGGCTATTGCCGACTGAAACGGTGGCGATAACTTTTCTTGATTTCAGATCAATTACCGAGACATTATTTGAGGCGGTATTGCTGACGTAAGCCCGCTTATCGTCTGCTGTCAGGACAATCCAATTTGGGTCTTTACCGACCGTAATACGTCGTATGACCTTCATACTGGAAGTTTCAATAATGTTAACGGAATCAAGAATTTGACTGGTCAAATATAGAGTTTTCCCATCCGTCGAAATTGTTGGTCCGTGGGCGGCTTTGCCTTCTGCGGGAAAGGTCGGCAAACCCATATCAAGAGCCGAAACGATTTTTCTTGAATCCGTGTCAATTTTTAAGATGCCATTGAGCCAGCGGAGCGTCAGGTAAAGCCAACGTCCGTCAGGCGAGATGGTCATTACACGCGGAAAACCAAACACGGGAATTTCACCGCTTACTTCTTTTTTCGCGTGGTCAATAATAACCAGTTTGTTATCGCCTTCAAGCGTGACGTATAATTTCGAGCCGTCGGGCGATGGGACGATAATATGCGGATTACGTCCGACTTGAATTGTTGCTGATACCTTATCGGTTGCTGTATCAATAACCGAAACGGTTTCGTCACCGTTGTTGGTCACATAAACTGACGTTCCATCACGGCTGACACAAAGTTGATTCGGAGTTTTGCCAACCCCGACAGTAGCGATGACGCGTTTTGCAATCGCATCAATGACGGAAACCGTATTATCGCCCTCATTGCTAACGTAAACTTTGCGTCCGTCAGGCGAAACTGCAACTCCGTGCGGTTTATTGCCAGTGCGAATATCTGCCTCTTTGACATTGGTTTGTGCGTCAATCAGCGAAATAAAATCCGAATTGTAATTGGTCACATAAACTGTTTCACGGGCAATTGCCGACGAAACTCCAAAGCTGACCATTACACAAATTATCAATATTCCCCAACAAAAATCGTTCAAGAATGTTCTTTTATTCATAATTCCTCCGCATCATTTTCGATGCAATATTAAATTTAAGGTAACAAACGATCCCTACACAAAGATTTTCCGTGACAAATTAATGGGCGTAAATCTTGACGGCAGAAACCTGATTTTGTTTATTGAGACGATAAATCACTTCGTAATTTTCGTAAGTCTCAATGCGTCCGATGTCGCCCGGGTAACCAATGTCTCCGATGGCAGCCTTTCGGAATTTTCCCCGCTCGGCAGTCGGCAGCATTTCTTCTGCGATTTGTTTGGCAACAGCCAACGAAAAGGGTTTGTCGAAATGAACCCGGCGAGTCGGAATTGTTCCGTCTATATCAACTACCCATTCGTAAATGTATTTAATCGGCGCGTTTTTTGAACTCGGCGGATTAAACTCTCGCTCTTCTTGTTTTTCTCCGCTATCTATTTTTTGTTTCAACGTCGGAACTGGTTTTGGAGAAGACAGGTCTGCGGAATCTATAACTCTATCCTTACTCTGAAGCCTATTTCCCCCACAGTTTATCGTTAATGAAACCAAAAAAATCAAAGGTGTAAACATAAATACATTCCTTAGTTTTGAAAAGATAAAAACTGTTTTGACGATTGATTTCTTCAAGATAACTCCCTTAAATAGCACCTAATTTTAGTGTCGTTTCAACCCGGCGATTAACCTCTTCCCAATTGACGTTTTGCATAAACGCATCAACATATTTGGCTGCTGTTGCCCCATAATCCATATGGTAAGCATGCTCATACATATCCAAAATTAACAACGGTTGGGTAAAAGGAGCATTATGTGCGTGGTCTGAAGCCCAATAATTGCGACTGCCGGAATTTTCAACAATTGCATATTTATATTCCTTACATTTTCATCTTATCCTGCTTTTTGCCCAATTCATTCAGCACCGTCCGAAAACTTGCAGCCAATTTTGCCGCTTCTCCACGCCCGTAGTAATGCAGAAAAATTGTTTTGGGCGAGTCGCCGAGCATATGATGATGCAGTGCGACCACTTCCAGATTATTACTTCTCAGCGCACGAATGACGGAATTTACCTCAGATTCCATCATCGCTATATCACCAGCGATATGTGCTGTGTCTGAGCTACCAGTAAATGCCGCCCACGAATTTAAGCCGATATTGGCAGTCATTTCAGCCCCCATTGCCATTATTTTTTTGTCCGCCCGTCCGACAGTGTATTTGTAGGTTATTCCGTTGACCGCCCCTGTATAGCCGACAATTTTATCAAGCGCGGGTAAATCAAAAATTTCTTTTGCCGTCCGGGTTGGTGGAGTAACTGTTGGTTGATTAGCGGGAAATATTTTTGTTTCTTTAATTGCCGCCGCATAATTTTTTGCCAGGGTTGCCACATCCCCCATCCCGTGCAGGTGCATATAGAAAATGCGCGGTTCTTCATAAAAGAAATGGTTATGAATCGCACCGATTTCCAATCCGTTTGCCTGCGTTGCCGAAATCAGCGGATTAACTTCTTCCT
>DAORIL010000771.1:0-3096 GCA_035438525.1 Pyrinomonadaceae bacterium | reverse complement strand
ACAAGATTAGCTTTCAGGACAGATTATTTATAAAATAATTCTGTCCTTCTACTTAAATAAAATTAAACTTCAAATAAATAAGGTGAGATTGTTCAAAGGATTTCGCCTTTTTAGTTTTTAAAATTGCTGTCAATTGCCACAATTTCCTACTTTTAATTTTTCTCTATTTTTCACTTCAAAAATCAGCTCAAGTTTTCCATTAACATAAATTTCAACTTGCGGTCTATTTATCGCTTTCTTGCCAATGGCAAAAACTCTATCTTTCTCATATAACAATCTGCTAAAGACATTTAAACGACTTTCACTATAGCTATTGGATTTTTCTTTACTACCTCTTCTGGCAATAACAATAATTTTTGTTCCTTCATTTCTCGCAAATATAGCATTTTGAAATCTTCCTAAATTATCTTCGCAATTATTATTTTTTGCGATTTCTTGTCCATATAAATTACTGGCAAGAACTGAAAAAACAAAAAATACAAAGATTCCCACAATAAATATCTTGAATAAATGCTTCATTGTTTTTACCTTTCTACTTTTTACTTTCCAAAACCTTTTCAATTGCATCTTTCACACTCTCAACCTTCACACTCAAAATACATTTCGGTTCGCCAAATTCTTCGCAGACATAACCCGGACACGGCTGACAGTCAAATTTTTCAAAAACAATTTCGTGCGGGGCGTCCGTCCACGGTGACCAATGTGCGCGGTTCGACGATCCGAAAATAACAACGCTTGGAGTATTGACCGCTGCTGCCATGTGAGCAATTCCCGAATCATTACCAACAAAAATTTTGGCGCGGGAAGCTAAATTTGTAATCTGCGGCAAAGTTAAATTGTCATAGCATTGAATCGGAACCTGAGAAATTTGGCGCAGTTTATCAAAAACTTCGCGCTCTTTTTTAGTCCCAACCGCCACGATCTGCATTCCCCTTTGCACTAAAAATTCTGCAATTTCGGCAAAGTTCTCTGTTGACCATTGTTTGGTAGGAAAAGCGGCAACCGGATGAATCAGCGCAAACGGAAGTTTTGAACCGCGAACGGCTGAACTTTCGACAATGGTTAATTTTGACTTCGGCTTATCCTCGACCGGAACACCAACCGAACCCAAAAGCGCAAGCTGCTGCTCGGCAGAATGTGTTTTTTCCTGCTGCCAAAAATCTGATGATGATGAAAGTAGATGATTGTAAAGAAAGGAGTATTGATAATTTTCAAATCCGACGCGATGACGTGCTCCGCTCGCCCTAACAAAAAAAGTGGCAGTCGTTCCGCCGTGTAGATTGAACGCCACATCATATTTATTTCGACGAATTTGCCACGCAGTTTTAAATCGTGATTGACTTGTCTTTTCGACGGTCAGGACATTATCAATCGCTTCAAATCCTTGTAAAACGGGCGCAACCCAATCTTCGAGCAAAACATCGATTTGAGCATCGGGCAAAAAACGGCGCAGAGCAATGAGCGAAGGAGTTGAGAGAACCGTGTCGCCGATTGAGCGCAAACGCACAATCAGAACCCGCTTTACCTTTAGCCAATCAATTGCATTATTTTTCAACGACCGCTTCCTCAACCAACATCACAGGAATATCATCTTTGATGGGATAGACCAAAGCGCATTCGGAATTGGTGCATTTTAAGCCTTTGCCGTCCGTTTTCAATTCAACTTTTGACTTGCATTTCGGACAAACTAATATTTCGAGTAATTCAGGACTAATTGCCATAATTTCTTTGAGTATAACAAATTGACAGTTGATGTTGAAAGTTGGAAGAACTAGCTGTCTTACTTGGCGACCTTTGCGCCTTGGCGTGAGACTATCATGTTTTATTTCAATAGGTTATTTTTTACGCAAAGGCGCAAAGAACGCAAAGGGAAATCTTAAAATATCAAAAACTTCGATTTACAAATTAATAATCAATAAAAAATAAGTAGCTTTACCTAGAAAAAACAGGTGATTTCACCTATTTTGGTTTTCTTTGCCCTGTTTTATTCTTGTAACTGTTGAATGTGATGTTTCACAAAAACAGATTTTGAAAAGAGGAAAAAAAAATGTTACCCCAAAATATCCAATATAAATTCGATGAGTTCGTATTATTACCCCATGAAGGATTACTACTCAAAAACGGTCAAACCGTTTCGCTTACCTATCGCGCTTTTCAGGTGCTCGAACTGATGGTTCGTAATTCCAATCGGGTGATTCTCAAAGAAGAGTTTATGGAAACAATCTGGGAAAACAGTTTTGTCGAAGAGGGTAATTTGCCAGTCGCTATCAATGCGATTCGAAAAGTTCTCCACAATGACGGTAAAGTTATGGTTGAAACTTTTTGCCGTCGCGGTTACAGATTAAATTGCCAGGTTGAAAAAGTTTCGATAGTGGAAACTGAAAAATGTCCGACCATTGTCACAAAATCTCAACCGTATCAAACGGTTAATGAAGTAAAAGTTTTAGGTCTAACCAAAAGACCAACCCCCAGCCCTGCTATTTTCTTCCCCAGACTATCAAAAGTAGTCCCTGCCAAATTTCTCCAGTTATTCCTGCCTGCTGCTCCAGCACCAGAAAATCTTAGTTATGTATTCAATTAGTTTGTTCGGGGGGGCAAACTAACTGATTACCCGGTTTCAAATCGTTTTTTATTTGAGACCACCAAAAAAGAACTGCGTGTCTTCTCCGCAGTTCTTTTTTATTTTGGCAGCAAATCTTCTGTTTGCAATAATTTAGTCAGCCCATTAATTAGCCTTTCGGAGTTCTGCACTAAATTTTCTCTATCGCCAATCGAACAAATCAATTCACTAATCTGCTGATTCAGTTGCTCAGGCTTTTTTTCGCAACTAGTTTCGACAAAAGTTATTAACCGTTTTTCGCCCGGATGCGGGAGGCAGTTAATTGCCAACAAAATATCAAAGTAACTTGCCAAAAGAGCCGCGATCCGATGATTGATGCTGACCAAATCATTTCGAAAAACTGCCAGTTCGAGTTGATGCAAGAAAGATGAAAGACTATCCCGCAGAATCGGGTAATTTTTGGCAATAATGGCGTGTTTTAATAGTTCAGGATAAGGTTGATTTGCCTTTTGTTGAAGTTGATGAAACCAGCCGTT
>DAORIL010000770.1:0-3107 GCA_035438525.1 Pyrinomonadaceae bacterium | reverse complement strand
CGACATTACCACTCAATTTCAAGGCGTTTTCAAGAAATTCTATGGTGATGAAAATTTACGGACTTGTAAAAGTTGTAGTTCAATAATGCAGCCTCCGCCTGTTATAAGTTAATTCCTGAAAAAGAGGAAGTAAAAATGAATAATGAAGTTACCTTATTTTTAGATAGTCTTAACCATATTTTGAGAGATGAGATTGAGATACTTCGGCAAATTATTTTAGATTCAGCCTCAAAACTATCTGAGAATATAAAATGGAATGGACCAAATTATTGCTATGATGGCGAAGATAGAATAACCATGAAAATTCATCCGCCAAAACAAATTCAAATAATTTTTCATCGCGGGGTAAAAGTTTTGGAACAGCCAAAAAACAGACTTATCAACGATGATTCAAATTTATTAGCGTGGAAAACAAACGACAGAGCTGTTGCAACATTCAAAAATATGGCAGATATTACCTCAAATAAGTCAGCATTTACCAAGATTGTAAGTGAATGGGTAAATGCAGCATCCTGAGTTAGACGATTTTGGACATTGGACTTTAGACCTTTTACTATTTATTTTCAAACACTTCACTGACAATTCGACCGGGAAATTTGCGAAAACCTTTTTTGTATAATTCTTGAGTCGGATTGCCGTTTTTATCCACTTTTCCTGTCAAAGCCAAAACTGTCGGGGTAAAGCTCAAACTGTCATACGGCGTAGTTATGTTCAATCCATGCGGAATATTTGTATCTTTTCCGCCCGCCATCATAAAAGTTGAATTAGTAGAAACCCGGAAAAATGAGCCATGATTTCCCCCCGGATTAAATCCTGCGACATCAAAATTCCAATGATTATTGGCCATTACCAATAGATCAGGACGGACAAGTTGGCGTTGACGGAGAGTCAATCGTTGAAGCAATTTTTCATCCGGCGTTGAGTCTTTTTTATCGGCAAAATAGGCAATAGTTTGCTCGTTTTGTTGTTCGGTTAAACCGATGATTCCGTTTGAATAAGTCGTTTTGTGAACAGCGTTGAGCCATTCAAGTTCAGTATGCCATTGACTGAGCCATGCCGCCTTATCTCCGCTGACATTTAAATTTGAATCCTCGAAAATCTTTAACGGAAAACCTTCGCTCCAATCACGGATTTGAAATTCAAAATCACCATCCTCGCGTTGTTTCAAATTGGCAATCGGCAGATAACGAATGGTCAATTTTCCGTCCGCATCTTTCCGCGTCAGAATCAAGGCTTGTTTATCAGCCCCGCCGTAACACCAGATCGGATCAATATTCGGCTGAACATCTTTTGGCAAAAAAGAGACGATTGAATTAAGCGGAATCGTAGTTGAAACAAAATCAATCGGACGATTACTCAATTCTTTTTGAACATTATTGATAACTTTTTGACTCTGCAGCAATTCAGGATAATTTACCCGTCGAAAACTTTTTTCAAAATCCAGCTCGCCATTTTCATTTTTAACCAAACCGTTAGCAGAAAGTCCAACCACATAATTTTGTAATTTGTAAATCGAATTGCGGCTTCCCATTGCTTGTTTAGCAATGTAGTCTTCGATTTTTAATTTATTTGGTTCAAAATTTTCTTTTCGCAGCGAAACCAAATTACTCATCACTCGCAAATATTCCTGATATTTCGAATATTCCCGGACAGCAATGCTATTTAATCTGATCAAACGGACATTTTCTCGGTCGATACCGTTTTCAAGCTCTTCGGGCGTGTATTTTTTTGGAAAAGTTTCAATTGTTTTTTCCTGAGATTCTATCAAACGATTACTGGCGGCAAGTTCGTCCTGCATCTGCGAAATTTCTGCTTGCCATTCTTCGCGGCGACGGTTAAGAACATCGAAAAAAGCATCTGTGACGACTGGTTTCAAATCTTTGGCCAGTTTTTTGTTTTGCAGTTGTTTGAGTAAAAGATGTAGTAAATTGAGATCATTGTCCCGAAAATAAAGTGATGAACGCTCATTACCATCAAAGTCGAGCAAGGCGGTCGGATAATTGCCCGACTCCCCTTTCAAATATGCGGATTCTTTGGATTCACTTGTAACTACAGGAAATAAAGGTATTTCTGGTATTATTCCATATTTTCCCATCGGACGGCGTTTAGTAATTACGTGATGTCCGCCTCCGTTTGCGCTTCCCAGTAGCCTTATTAAATTAAATCCCTGACTATAAATTCCATCTTCTGAATTAGTTCCATGGTCGGAAACCAAAAAAAGTGCGGTTTCATTGGCCCGCGAAGAGTTCTGAATTGCAGTCCAGATTCGACCTATTACACGATCTAAACCTTGCAAGGTTTTAAATTTAGAATAATCATCGCTCAAATGATGCGCCGTATGGTCAAAATTTGAGGAAAAATAGTCCATATAATCAACATACGGTCGGCTGGACAGATAATTAATCAGATCTTTTTCAACCTGGTCGGTTGGCGCATCTCGAAAATTAAAACCTAAAGTGTATTCATCGACTAAATCCTGCCATTTGAGCGGAAAGGTATTGGCAAACGCCTGGATAAATGTGTCCCAACGATTGTCGCGTTGATAGAGTTGATACCCGATAACCCGATTACGATAGGGAAAAGCATCGACCAAAAGCGGAATTTTTAATCTATCGAGCATTTCCACACCCGGCATATCAACCCGCTTTTTTAAACCGTAATCAATTTGAAAAGGAATAAAGTTCAAATAGTAATAAGTGCTTAAAATATCACGGTCAAACTCAACATTCCCTTTGATTTGCAGATGTTGTCCGGTATCCAAAATACTCCACGATGGAGCAGATAAACTCATCCCCCGGACATAAAAATTTTCCAGTCGTGTTCCGTTTTTGTAAAAAACCTCATCTATCCACGGCAATTTACTTTTTCCGGTCGCAGGGTCCTGCATTTTTACATAACGGTCAACATAATACATCGGTAAACCGTCGGCTTTGATGATAATTACCCGCTTTACACTTTGACCGAACACAGTTTGGACAACCCCGGCTAAAAGAAAGACGAGTAGAAAAAATTTTATTATTTTTCCGTTTTTAACTGTCACTTTTTACTTTTACTTTATTCTTCGGCAAGTTTCGCAATTTTACTGGCATCATTCGGATAAATTCGCT
>DAORIL010000769.1:0-3114 GCA_035438525.1 Pyrinomonadaceae bacterium | reverse complement strand
ATATTGACTCTGGAAGATGAAACAGTCAGTTCTTTTTTATTTGGAGCAACTAACATTTTTAGCGGCTTTTGCAGTGTTGTGACCAATGGTTTGACTGTGCTTTCCAAATTACGCCCATCAAGTGGAAAAACAGTTTCGTGCTGTGAAACTGTCGAACCCATTTGACTTTCGGCTTTTTCCGATTCCTTTTCCAGTTCTTCCTCAACCTCATCTCCGGTCGGAGCGGGGCGCGGGGTTGGAACATCGTTCGGATCGGGTCTGGTTTCATCATCAGCACCATTTGAAGGATTTCCGTTTGATTCATCGTCTTCCCCAATAATAGGTTCTCCTGAATGAGAATCTCCATTTTCAGGGCGTTCTTTTGACTCATCGGGCTGATTCTGACTTTCGGGATATAACGCTATAAAATCATCACAAAGCTGTGATTTTTTGTAGGTATTTCCGGCGAGCCAGATTTGGCAGATGATCTGCCATGCTTCCTTCCAGCGAAGAGCAGCCTTTTTCGGTTGGCGTAATTTCAGAGCAGTTTTTACGAACTTCCAGAACTTGTTGGGTGAAAGTAATCCATTTTGGAAATCTTTCACCAAATCAGGTGCGGTAGCTAATAAACCGGTGTGGATTTTCAAACTTGCGAAAGCTACTTCCCACATCGGATCGCCCTCAAACCATGCTTTACGGGGAACCTCTCTTTCGAGATCGGTCCAACGATGCTGACGGAACAAATTTAGGTGATTAAAACAAATATCATCAAAGGAAAGTGCGAATTGTTCATTACGCCCGTCCATAAAGATATTCATTAAGGTCGCCTTCTTTTGTGACCATTTTTCATCCATTGGAAAAATGTCGAAAATGTCGTGCAGATTTTCGTGGATGGTTAATCCTAATGATTCTTCCCATTGTTGACCAACCGGGACATTAGGATTGATCTTAATTTCGATAGCCCGCGTTTTGAAGTTTATGTTGCTCCGGTCTGCTTCAGACTTTTGGTTCATAAACTTAATTTTCGGGATTGAAAAATAAGTGTCCTTGCGAAATCGGGCGTGGACATAAGGTGCTAATTCAAATTCAAGATAGCTCAATTTACTAGGTAAATTAAGTAATGATAGTTTCGGATCGGTAGGCAAAACGATATGGTTTGGATTTGGCAGCATATTAATATCCTCCCTAAATATCCCAGCCGTGATGCTGGTAAACCAAAACTCTTGAAACTGAACGATTAATGACGGGCGATGATGAATATGGATGTCCCGGACCATGATAGATCCGTTCAAACCCCAACTTTAAGAAAAGTTCTTCATCAGATAAGCCAGCCACTTCCTTTGCCGGAAAGACTTTCCAGGCGATGTAATTGGTTTCGGATTTTTCCGTTAAAGTAACGGTTTCACCGGTTAATGTTCCAATTTGTTTTGAAAATTTGTTTGTAGCCATTGCTACCTCCTTTGTGAATACAGAATTTATGACTTGTCTTGTCAAAGACCTATTAAGAACTTTATCAGATTTAAGTAGATTAAAAAAGACTTTAGAAAACTTTGTTAGATTTGATTATAATAAAAATAAAAAAACCGAAGGTGTTTGTTGAAAAACACCTATCGGCAAATTGTTAAAAACAACACAATTTTTGTTATGGCATAAAAGAAATTAATCTTTCATGACTGACTCGACGAATTGTCGGACATTAATAAGTTGCGCGTTATCCGGGCAAGCATTTTGATCCAGGTCAACTAATGAAATAACGCTGGCTTCGACTGCTAAAGAGACAGCATCTTTTTCAGGAACTTGTTGGGCTGTAAAAGCACAACTCAATACTTCCCAAAAAGATGCCATTCGAGGGCAAGCGCAGCTTCTTAAATTTCCACTATTAAACTGAATTCTTGTCCATTGAACTATCTTGTAGATCTTTGCACGCAAATTCGCGGAAATCTTAGTTAGGTCGGGTTTTGCAAGCGGCTGAAGATCCCAGTAATCGGATAATTCGGTTGAAATAAGGTTTAACTTCATTTCTTCAGGATTAGTGATTGCTTCTCGGGCTAAAGCCATCCGGCGTTTTTCTTCCTCGGCAGTCGGATAACCGACAAATTGCTGAAAACTGAATCTGGAAGATAAAGCTTCCGGCAAATAAGCATCCCGCAAAGGATTTCCGGTTGCCCAAACTGACACGTTGAAGCCGAAAAGGTCTCCGCCGACAACGCCTGCTTTGGTCAATGGAAGTTTCTTTTGTCCAGCCATCAGATTTATCAAGAGGTCTAATATCTTTCGATTCTCGACCGCGTGATAAATTTCTTCGACCGACAAAATGACCGTCGTTCCGACCTTATTGGCACCTAATTTCTGGTAGAGATTTAACACCTCGTTCCATCTTTCAAGGGCGAAAGGATCGGCATAAGTATCAAATAAACCCAACCATTGTTTAATTTCAGACTCGTCACCATTTAATAAAACGGTGTGGAGATTCTCGATCAGGAAAATAAAATCGCTTGAGAAACTTTCAAATTGTTTCTTAGGTAATAAGTTTTGTAGAGCAGCCGGTAAATTCGGCAGAATTACAGACTTAGTTCCGATTTCAGAATTGAAAATATCTTTGAGCGCATTTTTCTTTCGTAAACAATGGACGATTGCGAGTAACATACCCAATTTCAAGGCTTTTCCGGTTTCAGCTAAAAACGCCTGAAACTTTCCTTCCTGATTTTGGGCGATGTTGGCAACAACCGTTTCGGGTTCCGTTGAACCTTCCAAAGAAACCTGAATAGTTGGAAGTGAAACGGCACGTTGCACTTGCCAAGTTTTTCCTGTTCCCGGAGGTCCGACTAACAAACCATTTGAGCCTAGAGAGGCGATGGTTTGTGTCGTCAGTTCAACCCGTTTTGCTTCAATTTTGAAGGATTGAGTGATTGCTGCTCCCTTTAATACCTTACCCAAACTGGAAGACATAAAAGTGAGTTCAGTGATAATTTCACTCGCATCCCGATCAATATTATTAAGCGTAAAATTGGAAAAAGTTGAAACAAGAACTTCGGAATCCTTAAATCTTTTCAGATCTTTCTGGATAATTTCAGCCGTGTCTTCCATTAATTCGCGGCAAATCCCTAAAAATTGAGTCATTTCCAAGATACTTTT
>DAORIL010000768.1:0-3116 GCA_035438525.1 Pyrinomonadaceae bacterium | reverse complement strand
TATTCCCATGCATGAATGTACCAACTTGCCTTTAGGTCACTCATATATGATAGGTAAGTATCATTATTGGCCTGATAAGTTGGCTGACGCAAAAGAGAAAACAATGGAATTGATTGTATATCCAAATCCTGCAAAGAATGAAATACATATTGAATCGCTCATCAAAGGAACCTTAATTGAAATATTTACAGCCGATGGAAAAAAAGTGAGTGTTAGGACAGCATGCGGGCAAAAGGAAACAATTTCTGTTGATGGTTGGCGACGGGGTACGTACGTGGTAAAAGCAAAATATGAAGATCAAATTTATGCTCAAAAAATTATTTTACACTAAAGCCAAAGCTTCCAATGAAAAAGCAATTAGCGATCTTCATCGCGAGACTATGCTATAGGAGTACAATATTCATTGCACAAACGCTGGTTCAAAGTGTCGTGCCAAAATTTTTATGCGCCCAAAACCGGGAAGTTAGGTTTGCACGTTGACGACACCGAAGAAGACAGAGAATCTCCGATTGTGACTTTTTCACTGGGGGAAAGCTGTCAGTTTGCCATTGGAGGGGCAAATAAAACCGATCCCGTGCAGCGGATCATCATCAACTCCGGCGATTGCCTGATCATGCACCGGCAGGGAAGAAATATTTATCACGGAGTTGAAAAACTTTATCCGCATTCATCACAACTGCTGAAAAACGGCGGGAGAATTTCACTTACTTTCAGACGTAATAAACCCCTTAAAATAACAACTTTTTAAAGCTGTTTAAGCCATCCATAAAATGAAAAAGAAACATTTAATCACTTTCAACAACAAAACCCTGATCACTTACCCTGATGCCCATCATTCGCCTTACAGCGGTTGGAAAACTTTTCAGGGGGAAACTTTTCTAGCGCACGGTATCTTTAGCATACCCGATGGGGAAATTGCGCCGTTTACCGTCGTCCGAATGGATTTTTTCTATACCGGGGGCTATCAATTTTATAGTCCGTATCGGTTTTCAACCAATCAAATAGCAGCCTTGAGAAATCAAAGCCAAAAACAATCAGCCGATGAAATCATTGAGATCAAAGGCGCAGCCGTGACCGATATTAAAATTTTAGAACATTACCGGGAATTGGTCTGGAAGGAGGTCAGAAAGAAAATGACTCGGGTCTATGTCGGAAGAGACCACGCCCAAGCCAAAGCCCTCGGGGCAATTTTTTATTCACTGGGGGGCGAATGGTGCTTTCCTCCGCATATTGCAGCAGACAAATACCCCCAATGGCTGAATCCGCCTGCTGTTACTGAGCCGGAAGAAGTTCCGCTGGTTGACCTCGGAAACGACCTCGAACGGTCCTTTTTAGCCGATCCGAATTTAGCTTTGAAAATAGTTAAAATCGTTTTTTCCAACCAGACTTTCCGTTTGGCTCAAATTACTTTGGTTTCCAAATCATTTGAAATTAAAACCGGTCTCAGAGCTTATCATCATTTTGAATTCATTGATTAACGGCAGAGGGATGCTTTATTTCTGGCAGAGGGATGCTTTATTTCACCCGATTTTTTTTTACCTGATTTTTCACCCAATCCTCCAAACTCTCTCTCGATCAGAACGAGAAGAAAAGGTAGTTGATTCATCAAAATCGTTTTTCTCCAACTTAACGAACTTTCAATAATTCCCGAAAAATCGGAATTTAAGCAAGTCCCAAAACGCTAAACTATAATAATTACATAAGTTAGGGCAACAAAGGAACGCTTTTGGGAGTTTTTATGGCAAAGAAAAATACAATCCAAAAATACACGCCGACAAAATTGGTGACAGGTGAGATCGTTGAATTATCTTATGACGCAGTTCTCTTTGAACAACAATTTTGCCGTTGCCTGTTGTTTAAATGTCAATGTGAAACTACTCGCGTCTGGATACCGAAATCCGTCATCACCCGTTCCGGTCTCTACGAACCTCAATTCTGCAAAGACCAATTAATTTGGGAAAAAGGAAAATTCTCGATGCTGGTTGAAGAATGGTTTTATAACCAACATTTGAATCCGCTTAACCAACTCAAGGCACAGACCAAAACAGTTTCACCCAAAAGATCAAAAACGGAGATTTTAAGCCAAATGTTGGCGCAGACAAATTTAGCCCGATTACCATAATCCAAATATATGAGTAAAGCATTACTAACCATCGAACATTATAAGTGCCTTTCTTTTTACGATTTACCCACGATTTTTCAATGCCGGACCCAGAACCGGAAAATCTATCTTTTCTGTTTGCTGGAGGAAGAAACCTTGACCTATCTCGGCAAACAAGTCGGGAGTGAACAGTTAAAGCAATTTCTCAATTGTGAGGTTGATCTCCTGACAATTTTTCAGGAATCAACTCACCCCTATCTCAAAATGCAGTTCTCTAATGAGACCACTTTGGAAGGCGACGAACTTGATCCGCTGGAAGTAGCTTCCGAGATGCTGCCCGCAGCCGGACTGTATATTTCAGCCAGCCCGAAATAGTCACTTATCCACCTGAACATTCATTAAAACATTAGGAAAACGCTAAAAAAAAATATGAATCTGCAAATTGTCAAAAAAAATGAATATCAGAATTATTTGAAAAAAGGTTCTCCGGTCAATGCTCGAACTACATTGAACTCTTATTGCGTCCGCGATTTACAAAATGTAAAATCCGAAAAACTGAAGCAAATTTTTGCCGAATTTTACCAATTTGCCATTGCCCCTTTGCGTCAGGATCTGGTCAGCCGGTTGAACGACGAACGAACGGCATCCATCAGATTTTTACCTGATGATCTGACCCTGATCGTTGATAAGCACCAAAAAGAAGTCGGGCTGATTCAGGCAAATACTCCCTTATCCCTCAATTACCAGCTTTTCAACCGGTCTTTTTTGCAATCATATTTTATTTCCAAAAGTTCCGAGTTTATTACAAAACGAAAAGCAGAGCTGCTGAACTTGTTTTTTTTAGCAGAAGAAACTCAAATACGTCTCAAAAATGCGGTCATTAATCAGGAAAAAGATCCCTGGAATAATTATTTTCACGGCGAAAATTTTCAATTATTAGGCGAAATCCGTGTCGAAAATGAAGATTATTTGGTCTTTTATGATTCCGAACTGTTCAGCCAGCATTATTGCTTTG
>DAORIL010000767.1:0-3121 GCA_035438525.1 Pyrinomonadaceae bacterium | reverse complement strand
TAGTAAATCCGGTTTGGATAAGGACGTCGACGTTTCAACTTCTGATGGAGCTATTTCTGCACTCCCTTTAGGGTTTATAACCTTATTATTAGCTCCTTTTCCATGGCAAATCGGGAGTATCACACAAGGCTTAACCATGCCAGAAATGATTATTTGGTGGCTTTCAATTCCTTTTATGATAATTGGCTTAGTTTATACTATCAGAACACGATTTAGGGAAACTATCGGAATCCTCTTTTTTACACTAATTCTTTCAATCTCTTACTCACTTTATCAAGGTAATCTTGGAACTCTTTATCGACAAAGAGCGCAAATTCAAGTATTTCTTTTGCTTTTTACAGCAGCAGGGGTGGCAGTAGTAGTTGAAAAACGAGAGAATACGAAAATGCTTCTCAAAGCTCAAAGGATGTCTCAGAGAGTAACCATCAGATAAATGTGTGGAATTATCGGTATAATTTATCAGGGGTCGCGTTCAGTTGAGCGAGAAATACTTGAAAAGATGAATTCTGCGATTTTACATCGCGGACCTGACGAAGACGGTTTTTATCTCAAAGAAAATGTCGGATTGGCGATGCGTCGGCTCGCTATCATTGATCTGGCTGGCGGACAACAACCGATTTTCAATCACGACCAATCAAAAGTCATTGTTTTTAATGGCGAAATCTATAATTTTCAGCAACTTAGAACTGATTTAGAATCACGCGGACATCAATTTAAGACTAACTCAGATACAGAAGCAATTATTCATCTCTATGACGAATTTGGGGTTGATTGTGTTCAGTATCTGCGTGGAATGTTTGCTTTCGCCATTTGGGATAAGATTGAAAAGACGTTATTTCTGGCTCGTGACAGGGTTGGGAAAAAGCCCATTCTTTATTCGCACAAATCAAATGGTGATCTAGTTTTTGGTTCGGAATTTAAGGCACTTTTGCAGCATCCAAGTATCTCGCGCGAAGTTGATTATTCTGCAATTGATAGTTATTTAAGCTATTTATGTGTGCCTGCGCCACAAACTGCCTTCAAGCAAATTCGCAAACTTGAACCCGCACATTGGCTGCTTTGGAAAAACGGTGAGATAAAAACAAAACGTTATTGGCAACCTGATTTTTCAAAGAAAATAAAAATTAGCGAAGAAGAAGCCATTGAAGAAACAACCAGAATTTTGCGCGAATCAGTAAAATTGCGGATGATTTCCGAAGTTCCGCTCGGGGCATTTTTAAGCGGCGGAGTTGATTCTTCGGCAGTAGTGGCGCTGATGTCGCAAGAGAGTTCACAACCTATTAAAACTTTTTCCATCGGATTTGAAGAGGAAGATTTTAGCGAATTGAAGTATGCCAAAATTGTGGCAAAACACGTTGGAGCAGAATATAACGAATTTATCGTCCGTCCGAATGCACTGGAAGTTTTGCCCACTTTAGTTGAACATTACGGCGAACCTTATGCAGATTCCTCGGCAATTCCGACTTATTATGTTTCCAAAGAAACCAGAAAATATGTGACGGTTGCGCTTAATGGTGATGGCGGTGACGAAAGTTTTGCCGGATATGAACGTTATTTGGCGATGAGTTTGGCAGAAAAATATCGCAAAATTCCAAAAGTTTTACGCAAAGGTTTGATTGAAACCGGAGTTGGACTTTTGCCAAATCCGACAAAATTTCGCAGTCGGGTTAAAAGTTTAAAAAGATTTGTCGAATCAGGTTCGCTCAACAATGTCGAAAGGTATTTAGGTTGGATGAGCGCGATTTCGCCGAGTTTGAAAAATGAATTGCTTTCAAACGACTTCCGCACAAATTTGAATGGCAATAAACCGATTGATGTTTTGCAAAAATGGTTTGATCAAACAGAAGATTTAGACATTGTTGATGCGACGATGCTGACCGACCAAATGACCTATTTACCCAATGATTTATTGGTTAAAGTTGATATTGCTTCGATGGCAAATTCGCTTGAGGCGCGTTCGCCTTTGCTTGACCATCACATCATTGAATTTGCCGCAAGTTTGCCGCAAAACCTTAAAGTTAGCGGCAAAGAAACCAAATCATTATTGAAAAAAGTAGCGGCAAAGTTAGTTCCGAAAGAAGTGATTTATCGGCGGAAAATGGGATTTGGCGTTCCGATCGGCAAATGGCTGCGCGGCGAGATGAAAGATTTTATGAAAGAAAATTTACTTTCTGAGCGATTTGCCAAACGCGGTTTATTCCAACAAAATAAAATTGCAGAAATAATTCAGCAGCATTGTGACCAAAAGACCGATTATTCAACTCAGATTTGGACGCTTTTGATGTTAGAATTATGGTTTCAGACATTTATTGATTAATTATGAAAGGCGTTGTATTAGCTGGCGGATTAGGATCGAGACTTTTTCCGCTGACCAAAATCACCAATAAACATTTACTTCCGGTTTATGATAAACCGATGATTTATTATCCGATTCAAGCACTTATTAATGCGGGAATTAATGACATTATGATCGTCACCGGTGGAAATTATGCCGGACACTTTTTGCAGCTTTTGGGTAATGGCAAAGAATTTGGTTTGAAACAGCTAAATTATGCTTATCAAGAGGGTGAAGGCGGGATTGCCGATGCACTTTCGATAGTTGAACATTTTGCCGATGACGAGCCGATTTGTGTGGTTTTAGGCGATAACATCATCGAAAACAATATCAAACAAGCTAAAGAAGATTACGAAAAACAAGGAAAAGGGGCAAAAATTTTGCTCAAAAAAGTTCACGACCCGCAACGTTTTGGAGTTCCTGAACTGGATGGCGAAAAGGTTTTGAATATTGTCGAAAAACCTAAAGATCCAAAATCTGATTTTGCCGTGATAGGAATTTACTTTTTTGACAACACGGTCTTTGAAGTTATCAAAACGCTCAAACCATCTGATCGCGGTGAACTCGAAATTACAGATGTCAACAATCATTATATCAATCGAGGCGAAATGACCTGGAATGAATTAGATGGCTGGTGGACAGATGCCGGGACTTTTGAAAGTTTGCTTCGAGCCTCAAATTTGATTGCCGAATCAGGTGCAAATAAAATGGAAACCAAGAAAGCAACTAAGTAACTCACCTTACGCAGAGGTGAACTTGATTTAATTCCTGGAGAGTTTGAAAAGC
>DAORIL010000766.1:0-3123 GCA_035438525.1 Pyrinomonadaceae bacterium | reverse complement strand
AAATGAACATTTTGTTTTAGTTTTAAACTCTGATGATATTTTGTTCATATTTTCTAAAAGTTGACTAACTTTAGATAGCAATTGAAGATTTTTTCCCTTTAACAATTTCGATCATTTTGGCAAAAACTTCGTCTGTATTTAATTCACTAGTATCAACTAAAATTGCGTCATCCGCGACAGAAAGCGGGGAATCGGCGCGGGTTTTATCACGTTTGTCGCGTACATTTATCTCTTCCAAAGTTTTTTCGTAAGTTGTTTCTAAACCGCGCTGCAAATCTTCTTCGTAACGTCTGTTAGCGCGTGCTTCGGGTTTTGCATCCAAAAAAAACTTAACATCAGCATTAGGAAAAACAACCGTTCCGATGTCGCGTCCGTCTAAAACGCAGCCTGCTCCGCGTTGCCCAAGTTCTTGCTGGCGTTTAACTAAAAGACGGCGCACTTCTGAAATAGAAGAAACAATCGAGGCAGTTTGACCAACTTCATTGGTGCGAATTTGACCGGAAACATCGCGTCCATTGAGAAAAATATGGAGGCTATCAGGTTCTCCCGAAAGTTCGATTTCAGATTCTGAGGCAAGTTTAATCACTGCTTCCTGGTCTTTGATATCCAATCCTTTTTCCAAAACCGCAAACGCCACCGCCCGATACATCGCGCCGGTATCCAGATAAAGTAAGCCTAATTCTTTTGCCAACATTTTGCCGAGCGTGGATTTTCCCGCTCCTGAAGGTCCGTCAATCGCAATAATCATCGGTTAGTATTGTGCCAAATTTGTTCGAAATAGAAAAACGGTGCTACTTCTTTTTCAAGAAATTGCATCGATATTCATTAGCAATTGTATGGTCAAAATAACAGCGGACAATTTTGCTGTTTTATTCTACCGAAAAACTTTGATGGCTCGGTCAGGATAATCAGTGATTATTCCATCAAGTTTGAATGTTTTCATCTTTTCTAAATCCGAAATTTCATTAACTGTCCAAGGGATAATTTTAATACCTTTTTGGTGGCAATAATTGACGGTTGGTTCATCAACAAGCAAGTAATTTGGACTGTAGACATCAGGTTGAAAGCCTAGTCTTTCAATGTTTTTTTCTATACCTTCTTTATTTTCTACCAATAAAACGAGAGGTAATTTGACTTTAATTTTTTTGAATTCTTGCAAAGTTCGCACATCAAAGGATTGAATCATCACAAACTTTTGCATCTTATTTTTGAGAATCTCATCGTAAAGCAATTTGGCAAAAACTGCGGGTGTTGGTTGGAAAATATTATCGCCTTTAGGGGTAGATTTTGTTTCGATGTTATACCTCACATTTTTGAGTTTATGTTGACGAATATATTTTTGAGTTTCTTTGAAAACATCTGATAACAAAGGTTTTGCGGCTTTCATTTTTTGCTGATCGGGAAAGCGTTTGTTGCCGAGGCTTCCAACATCGAAAAGTTTGATTTCGCTGTAATTCATTTTAAAAATGTTGTAATCCATTTGCTTTTCGGGCGAGATTGGTTTGCCATCTTTATCAAGCGAAATATCGGCGGAAAAATACGGATCGTGCGAAACGACTAACTGATTATCAAGACTCACAACCGTATCCAGTTCGAGCGTATTTACGCCTAAATCCAGGGCTTTTAAGAAAGCTGGAATCGTATTTTCAGGCATCAATCCGCGACAGCCGCGATGTCCTTCAATATCAAAATTCGACGGAGTTTGTGAAAAAGTATTTATCGTAAATAACAGACAAATAATGAGTAATAAATTTTTCATAATTTAAAGTTAAGACAAGATTTTTTGACCGCGAAACACACGAAACACACGAAAAAAAAGAATAAAACCTGTGTGTATTTGTTCTAATTTTAGCGTCTTTTCGCGTCTTTCGCGGTCAAAACTCTTTAGTTAAAATGAAAATTTCAAAGCAAGCTGAATTTGTCTTGCCGGAAATGTGCTGGTAATTGTTCCAAAAGAAGCACTTGTAATATCAGAATTCGCCGCGCCGAAATTCGTTTTATTGAATACATTAAAGAATTCCGCCCGAAACTCAAGTCGAGTTTCATCGTTAATCGGAATTTTGAATTGTTTTTGCACTGAAAAATCGAAGTTAAAATATTTATCACTTCGAGCCAAATTGCGTCCCGCGCTTCCAAACGGCGCAGTCACAGGCGGACGAGTTAAACAAGTTCCCACAGGCAAAAAATAATCTCGGGTTGGATTTGAACGAGCCGCAAAATTTGTCGGGTCACAAGTCGCATTCGGACGCAACGCAACTCCGCCTAAAAATGTTGGCAAATTATTGGTGACAGGCGACGGCGCATAGCGGAAATTTATCGGTTGTCCGCTGGTCATTGTGTTGATTCCATTCAACATCCAGCCACCAATAAAGGCATCTACCACTTTATTCATATTACTTCCAAGCCACCGTCCGCGTCCAACGGGAAGCTCCCAAACAAAACTTGTCGTATTGTTAAAAGGTTGGTCGTAAGCTCCAATTCCTTTGTCCGCTTTGAAATTATTGATGTCTTGTGGCGTTCCCGTGTTGCCGTTCGGCTCTTCTAAAACCTGCGAACCGTTATCAATCGCTTTTGACCAGGTGAACGAATTTAGAAAGTAAAGTCCTTGGCTAAATCGTCTTTCTAATTTCACTTGCATCGAATTATAATTTGAAAAACCTTCGGGCAAAACTGCCGAAATTGAACCGAATCCCTGAATTGAACGGCGTGCTTGCAATGAAGGCTGTTGCGAGGCGGGCAAAGCGGCTTCAGCAACGGTCAATGGACGCGCTTGATTCAAATCAGCGAGTAAAACCGTGTCTTTGGCTTTGTTGCCAACATACGCGACATCTAAAACCATATTCCACCAAAGTTCGCGTTGAACGGAAAGCTGCCAGTTTTGAATGCTTGAAGTTGGTGTATCTCTTGGAATATAAAGCGTTACGTTGTTTGGTAAACCGCTGGTTGGATAACCGCTTTGAGTTGTGCGGAAACAATTGCTGGCATAAGTATTGCCAACGCAAGCAGGGTTATTGACCGCATCAGGCGCGACTTAAGCAACAGCAGCGCGGGTAATAATCGGGAAATTTGTTCCCAAAACATTGGCACTCCCTAAACGATTTAGATAAACGTAGCCAAGACCGT
>DAORIL010000765.1:0-3124 GCA_035438525.1 Pyrinomonadaceae bacterium | reverse complement strand
AAAGTATGAATGAAGCTGAACATAAAGAATGGGCTTCATTACTGGATGCAACGCGAATTTATAATCCTAAAACCCGCCAGGTAATCAACTTACCCGAAAATTATTTAGGTGTAGCTGCTCGTATTGCGGCTTATGCTTATGAATTCGGAGTGATGAAAGACCGTTCATTTCTTGATTCATTAATTGAACGTGCGGCAATCCAATTTACTGATGGGGCATTGTATTCCGATGATGATTTACCAAACGGACGTTACGATCGTTATTCAAATGAATATGCCAGATTTTGTTGGAAAGCCGCCGAAGTTGTCGGGCGCAAAGATATTCAGGAAAAACTAAAACCATCACTCAAGGCGCAAATGAAACTGTGGTGGGATTTAGTTTCAGATAAAGGTTACGGCTACAATTGGGGCAGAAGTCAGGGATTAGTAAGTTATCTTGATACCCTCGAAATTGCTGCCTTTTTGGGGGAAAATCCAGAATTCAGACCTGCGCCTTTGGTTGATATTGCCAGTCTTTATAATTTAGCCTGGCGTTGGATTCGTAACGGTTATATCGACGAAAGGCACACATTTAATATTTTTGCCTACGGACGAGGCAATTATGCCTACATCAGTATTCAGCGTGAGTTTCAACAAATTGCAACGAGCTTCGCCAAAATTATCGTCGCTCATGATAGTTTCATGAAAGTGCTGGAAAATGAAAAAGTTACGGAAATTCCGGCACAACCGAAACTAGAAAATGTTGCCAGATTTGAGTTTTTCAATAAATCAAAAGATAAACAATCCGGTGTTTGGTTGGTCAGGCAGGGAAATTTAAAATTTGCGTTGCCGATTACAACAGGAACCAAACCGGGTATCGCCGATTATTTAGCGGTTCCTTTTGGATTGACAGGATTTGCCGCTCCGGTTGAAGAAGTTTATCCTTCGTTGACTCCCTTTATTGAATTAGAGGACGGAAAAACCTATGCAGCATCCGAGGGAGCAGACTCGATTGACCCAGGAAAAGACGCGCAATCGTTGCGTGCTGTTTGGAAAAAATGGGCAAAAGTTGGAACAAAATCAGGTGAGCGGTTCGAAACCGGTTTAACCAGTGAAATAAATTGGCGGATCGAAGAAAATAAATTGATTCGGATTGAAACATTAACTGCCGATAAAGATTTGGTTATTAAAAATTGGAAGGTTGCAGTTCCAACCACTGCCGATAAATCCCGGGTCGAAATTATTGGAAATAAACGAATTGATGGTTTTGAAGGGCGCGAAGGAACGATGAAAGTTTCCTCCACTGCCGATTGGAAATATGACATTTCTTTATTGGCAACGGGCGATAGTAAATTGAGCAAAGGTGTTTTGGGTGCAATTCCACTTCATTTGATCTATTCTGCCGAAAATCTGCAACTCAAAAAGGGGAAGAAAATTACCTGGCAATTAAGTTTGGAGATTTTGAAATAGTCCAAAAAAATAAAAATTATGACAGCAGAAATTCCACAAATAAAAGCGTTATTTACCGATTGGGACAAAATTCCGGTTGAAACCCCAAGCAAAGGAATCGAACGGCAAATGGTCATCGGAAAAAATATAATGATTTGCCGGTTTAGGTTTGCCCCGTTTTTGGTGACACCCGAACATACGCATCCCCATGAACAAATGACTTTGGTCGTCAAAGGTAAGGTCAAATTTATTATTGAAGGAAAACCTCAAATCATGTCAGCAGGTGATGTTTTGCATTTTCCGCCGCATAATCGGCATGGAGCCACAATGTTAGACGAAGAGGTGATTCTGATAGATATCTTTTCACCGATTCGTGAGGATTTTTTGTCAAAATGAATTATTTAGCATTACCAAAAATAAGTTTGGGATTTATCCTTTTATTCTTGTGCGGACAAATAATTTTTGCCCAATCACCAATGGTTTTTCTTTTGAATTCAAAACTTTTACAAGAAAGAAAACAGAAGATTCTTGATTCAAAATCGCCTGATACCACTTTTAATTTTGCAATCGCTGAACTTGAAAAAGAAGCAAAAAGGGCTTTAAAAACCGAAATGCTTTCGATTGTAACCAAAGAAGCGAATCCTCCAAGTGGTGACAAACACGATTATATGAGTCAGGCTCCTTATTTTTGGCGCAACCCCGATACCCCTAACGGATTTCCATATATTCGCAAAGATGGGGAGCGAAATCCTGAAATCAAACGATTTCCCGATCACGATTTAATGGATAAAATGGTGGAAATTGTGGAAACACTTTCGCTTGCGTATTTTTTTACCAACAAAGAAGAATATGCGAACAAAGCTACTGAAATTTTAAGGATGTGGTTTTTGGATCCTAAAACCAAAATGAACCCAAACCTTGAATTTGCCCAGGCAATTCCGGGGTTAAATACAGGACGGGGAATCGGGTTGATCGAAACGCGCGGATTGCCTAAAGTCATTGATTCAATTGGACTTTTGGAAAACTCAAAATCGTGGACAAAAGTTGACCAAAAAGGTTTAGAAAACTGGTTCGATCAATTTTTGATTTGGATGACGACAAGTAAAAATGGTTTGGATGAGGCTGCCGCCAAAAATAATCATGGAACCTATTATGATGTTCAAATTGTCTCGTTTGCCTTATTTGTGGGGAAAAAAGACTTTGCCAAAAATATTTTGGAAAAAGCTAAAAAAAATCGAATTGCCAACCAAATTGAACCGGACGGCCGTCAACCGCTTGAACTGGAACGAACAAAATCCTGGAGTTACAGCACCATGAATCTCGAAGGTTTTGTTTTACTTGCTGAACTTGGCGAAAATGTTGGAGTTGATTTGTGGGATTTTCAAACTCAGGATGGACGGAGCATTCGTAAAGCCATTGAATTTTTGTCTCCCTATTTGGATGGAAAAAAGAAATGGACCTATCAACAAATTGAAGCATTTCAACCCGAAAAAATGTATTCTATAATCCGAAACGCAAGTCGAAAATATAAGGATGAAAAATTTATAGTGGTAAAATCTTTGGTTCCGGGAATTAAACCCGAAGAAACCGACCTGCTACTCTTTTAGAAAAATAAATATGTATCAAAAAACTTATTACGCAACGCACCCCGATTCAATCTACGGCATGATGAATGAAGATTTGCGGGAGCTTTATCT
>DAORIL010000764.1:0-3128 GCA_035438525.1 Pyrinomonadaceae bacterium | reverse complement strand
GATTTTGACTGAAGGCAGACTACAGGTAGCAATTTCCAAACTGAAATTTTATGCGGGAATTGATTATCAGGAATCTTTGAAATTACGGGAAGAAATTGATTCGGCACAGCTTCCGATAGTTCCTGCAACTCTGGAAACGGCGTTGGCTGTGGCTCTCAATAATCGTCCTGAGATTCAACTGAATAATCTTGAAAAACAGCTTGCCATCAACGGTTTACGATTAATTCGTTCCCAAAGCAAACCTGACATCACGGTATTCACCAACTATTCAACCGGAAAATCCATCATTGATTCGCCGCGCGGAGCTTTTGACCAGTGCGACAAACTTTTAACTTTTGGGGTTAGTATCGGCTTGCCGATCTTTAACCGGAATAAAGGAGCGAAAGCCGAAGCCGCCATTGCCATCAGACAAGCCGAGGAACGTCAGCTTTTTACCGAGCAAGTCATTAAAAATGAGGTCATTACAGCGTTTCAAAGACTCACGGCGGCAAAAAGTGCCTTGTCAAAATTGGAAATGGCGGTGTTGCCGCGCTCTAAACAAAATTTGGAAGTATTCAAACAAGTCTATGCAATTGGGGAACTAAAAATCACCGATTTGATCAGTGAGCAGCGCAGACTTTTGGATGCCAACCGTGATTTGACCGAAACCCTGACGGAACGCTACAGGGCGAATGCCGATCTATTGATTGCCCTCGGAGTGAGTTTCGAGAAATAAGGAAATTTTTTTATGAGTGAAAATAAGCAGGAAGAAAATGAATTGATTGAGACAGAGAACGAACTTGAAAGTGAAAAACAGGAAACACCGAAAAACTCTAAACTGGCGTGGTTGGTAACTTTAGCCGCGATTGGTTTGATTGCTTTAGTCACCATCGGGTGGATTACGGTTAAAAAGTTTTCGGCTAACAACCAAGCCAAAGTTGAAGAGAAACAAGCGGAACATTCCGAAAACGAAACGGGCAAAGAAGTCAAACTTGAACAGGAATCTTTGAATTCTGCCGGGATCGAAAGCGAGGGTGTCACTGAGCGTCCGGCTATTTCCAAACTTTATGTGACCGGAACAGTTGAACTCAACCCCGAAAAAACCGAAATGGCAACTCCTTTGGTGGGCGGTCGAATTGAAAATGTTTTTTACGGAGTGGGCGATTATGTTAATCAGGGTGAGGTTTTAGCCACTATTTCGAGCCCGGAATTAGCTGAACTGCACGGCAAATTGAATGAAGCCAGAACCCGTTTTGAGCTTGCCCAAAAGAGTTTGGAACGGGTCAATCGGGTAGAGAACCGGGCGGCAATTCTGCAAGCAAAAGCCAGATTGGACGAAGCCGAAGCCAATCTGAAGCGTTCCAGGATTCTGGCTGATTCGGCAATTTCTCAGGCACAAGCGAAGGTTAATGAAGCCGAAACGACCCTTAAACGAACTAAAAAACTGATCGAACTTGGCGCGGGAGCCGGGAAAGATCTAATTGCGGCTCAAACCAATTTTCAGATCGAGCAAAAGAATTTAGAAAGTGCCAAAGCAAACAAAGAAATCATTTCAGCCGAAGCCACCTACAAATCTGCTAAAGCCGATTACGATTTTCAATCAAATATTCCGCTCAATAAAGAAATACAAGAAGCTAATGCCGAAGTTAAAACCGCTGAGGTTGATTATCTTCATATTCAAAATCAATTACGGACTCTCGGCATCAACGAGAATGTTCTCCAACGGGATGATCATTCCCGAAAGGCTTCGCTGTTGGCAGTTCGCGCTCCGCTGTCGGGAGTTATTACCGAACGGAAATTCAACGCCGGCGCGGGAATTGACGCGGCGACTCCAATTTTTGCGATCTCGAATCTTTCGACGGTTTATGTCATTGCCAACGTGCCGGAAGCCAGTGTCAACAAACTCTCGGTGGGTTCGATTGCCGAAATCAAATCAACCTCGCTGGGAACTATCAATGGACGCATTAGTTATATTGACCCGCGACTGGATGAAACTTCGCGGACGGCACGAGTTCGTTTGGAAGTTCCCAACGGAAACGGCAAACTTCGCGGCGGGATGTTTATTGAAGTAGGTTTTTACGCCGGAACAAGCGAAGCCACCGGACAGGAGCTGGTCGTTAAATCCGAGGCGATTCAACGCGACGGCGAAAAAACTATCGTCTTTGTCCCGAAAAAAGAAGAGGCGGGTGCGTTTGAAGTCCGCGAAATCGAAATCGGCGGCGAATTTGAAGGTTATACCGCCGTCAAAAGCGGTCTCAAAATCGGCGAACTGGTGGTCACCAAAGGCAGCTTTATTCTCAAAACACAATTACAAAAGGGTGAGCTTGGCGAGGAGTAGTAATAAAACAGTGGGCAGAGTAGTTAGTGGGCAGTGGGCAGAAGTAGATTTTAATTCTCTTTTTGACCGACCACCAACCACTGACCACCGACCACATATACAAAAATATGATTGATGCACTAATAAAATTTTCCGTTTCAAACCGTTTAATTATTTTGCTGATGGTTGCCATTATGTCGGCGGCGGGCATTTATAGTTTGATAAATTTACCGATAGATGCCGTCCCTGATGTGACCAACGTCCAGGTGCAGGTTTTGACCGCTGCTCCAAGTCTTGCCCCGCTTGAAATTGAACGCCAGATCACTTTTCCGGTGGAAGTTTCAATGTCGGGATTGCCCGGAATTACCGAAATACGTTCGGTTTCCAAATTCGGTCTGTCTGCTGTGACCATTGTGTTTGAGGATTCGGTGGATACCTATTTTGCCCGTCAACTGGTGCTGGAACGCCTCGCCGATGCCCGCGAACAAATTCCCGGAAATATCGGTTCGCCCGAAATGGGTCCGATTTCCACCGGTTTGGGCGAAATCTACCAATATGAACTGAAATCTACTGACGGGAGTTACGATGCCACTTCACTGCGGACAATCCAGGATTGGAACGTTCGTCGCCAGCTTTTGGGTGTTCCCGGCGCAACTGAGATCAACAGTTTTGGGGGGCGCGAAAAACAATATCAGGTGCGGCTTGATCCGAACAAACTGCAATCTTTTGGGCTGACTTTAAGGGATGTTTATGAAGCGGTTTCGCGCAACAACGCCAATGTCGGCGGAGCTTATATCGAAAAAGGAGCAGAACAATACCTCTTACGCGGTAT
>DAORIL010000763.1:0-3131 GCA_035438525.1 Pyrinomonadaceae bacterium | reverse complement strand
AATTACTCCGACGATTGCTTTGTTTGGATTGTTGCTCGCAATTGGACTTGGTGCAATTCACGCAATGTCACCTGGACACGGTAAAACCGTAGTTGGTGCGTATTTAGTTGGCTCACGGGGAACTATAAAACATGCAATGTTTTTGGGTGCAACAGTGACGATTACGCATACTTTGGGAGTTTTTGCGCTCGGATTGATTACACTCTTTGCTTCAAATTATATTTTGCCGGAAAAATTGATGCCGTTTCTAAGCTTTGTTTCCGGCTTATTGGTTTTGTATATCGGTTTGACGATGTTTAAATCTCGTCTGTTTTCGGTAATGGGTTGGGAAAAGATTGGACATCATCATCATCATCATCATGGACACGACCATTCGCATTCGCACGATGGACATACTCACGTTTACCCACCCGCTAACGCAGGTGGTTCTGACCATTCGCATTCACACCACGAACACGAACATCATCCACATGACGAATTCACACATACCCACGATGGACATACGCATTCGCATCTTCCGCCTGATGAAATTTCGTGGAAAAGTTTGTTGGCATTGGGAATTTCGGGCGGACTTTTGCCGTGTCCTTCGGCGTTGGTATTGATGCTTTCGGCAATTTCATTAGGTCGGGTTGGTTATGGTCTGATTCTGACAACTGCTTTTAGTTTTGGATTATCGGCGACTTTAACAGTGGTTGGATTGGCTTTTCTTTATCTAGGTAAATTAGTTGGCGGTTCAAAATTTGGAGAAAGTCGAATTATTAAAACGCTTCCGGTTTTCAGTGCATTTGTGATTGCCTGTTTGGGTGCGGTAATCTGTTATAATTCGATAGGATAAAAAATTATGGAGACATCAACCTTTGCCGTTTTAGCCATCGGCTTTTTTATTGGCTTAAAGCACGCGACTGAGGCAGATCATCTGGCTGCTGTTTCAACTATTGTCTCAGAACGCAAAAGTCTTTGGAGTTCAGCAATTGTGGGTGGATTGTGGGGACTTGGGCATACAATCTCGCTGGTTCTGGCAGGAATATTTGTGTTGTTGCTCAATTTTGAGATTAGCGATAAAACTGCAAACATTTTAGAGTTTTGTGTTGGGATAATGCTTTTGTTTTTGGGGTTAAATGTTTTCCGAAAACTTATCAAAGGCGGAAATCTGCATTTTCATGCACACGAACACGGCACACGCGAACATGTCCATCCCCACATTCACGAACAGAATAAAATAGATGAAAAAAATTCGCATCACGGTTTCAAGTTTAACCCAAAGGCATTATTAATCGGAATGGTTCACGGATTAGCCGGAAGCGCAGCCATGATGCTGATTTATCTTGAAACAATTAAAACCGTCAGCCTTAAACTTCTTTACATCATAATTTTCGGGATCGGCTCAATCGGCGGAATGATGTTGATGAGTTTTTTGGTCGGTTTACCATTTCATTTGACGGCTTCCCGCTTTAACCGCTTCAACAATCTTTTACAAGGCGCGGCGGGATTAGTCAGCATTGTGATTGGTTTGATGATTATTTATGAAAAAGGAATCACCGAGGGTTTATTTGGATAACTTATTCTATCATTCAAGAAATTTGAGCTAATAGTTTATCTCAGACTAAAAACAGCTGACTAAAAAACACTTTTTTGTTTTTCAAAAATAAAGTATTCTTAGTTTCACATTCGCAAATAACAAAAAGAGAGGTGTTTTATGAAGTCAAATGTTGCAAAGCCGTTTTTTGCGGTGGTTTCGCTTCTATTTGTATTTTGTTTGCTGACCGTTCCAGCTTTGGCACAGGGAAATAATTCAATTACGGGGTTTATTTTTGGCTTAGAAAATAAACCTCTTTCAAATGTTACGGTTGAACTCCAGGACGATTTGAATCGAATGATCGAGCGAACCGAAACCAATGGAGCAGGGCGATATAATTTCACACGGCTCGCACGCGGTAGATACAATGTGAAAGTATTCCCGTCCGGAACAGATTATCAGGAACAAATAAAAGATGTAGAAATTTCAGGCATCAGTATGAGCGGAAGCGGCGGAGCTGAATCCGTTCAGCAAAACTTTTATTTGCAAATGAAACAGACTTCGACTGCGCTCGCAACTCTAAAAAATGGCGTTATTTTTGCTCAGGATATCCCAAAAGAAGCGCAAAAACTTTATGAAAAAGCAGTTTCTGACCTTGATGACAAAAAAAGAGAAGCAGGACTCTTGGAACTCAAACAGTCACTCGAAATTTTTCCGACCTACTATCTCGCTTTGGAACGATTAGCCAAAGAATATGTAGCGCAAGGAGATTATAAAAATGCGCTAGAGACTGCTAGCAAAGGAGTTGCGGTTAATGACAAAAGCTATGAATGCTGGTATGTCATCGGTTATGCGGATTATCAACTTAAAAATGTTGATGAAGCTGTTAACGCCTTAAATAAAGCGGTTTTGATTCTGCCAAATTCTATCAACGCTCATTTTTTGTTAGGCGTTAATTTACGTCAAATCGGCAAATATGAAGAAGCCGAAGCAAATCTCTTAAAAGCGAAAAAACTTTCCACCAGTCCAATCCCTGATATTCATTGGCATTTAGCCTTGCTCTATACCAACAATCTTAAAAAATATAGCGAGGCGATCAAAGAACTGGAACTTTTTTTACAAGCCAAACCAAATTTTGAAGAAACAGATAAAATCAAAGATCTAATTAAAAAACTGAAAGAAAAAGAAAAAGCTCAGGCGAAAACATAGGAAATAAAAAATTATCCACGAAAGGACACGAAGTTTGCACGAAGTTAGTAAAATTGCTGGATTAGATTTTTGATTATTTTTTAGTGTAAATAAATGGGTATAAAGATTGGAAAAAAGGCAGAAATACGCGCGTCAGCAAATGTGCCAAATCGTTGAATATCTTCAACTTAGACACCCTTACTAACGTGCGGGTTTCCGCCTATTAAAAAAAATCTTCGTGTTTTCTTCGTGAAACTTCGTGGATAATTATTTCCGATTAACCATTTACCGACTTTGCTTTATTCCAGAGTAAATCCATTTCGGCTAAATTACTTTCTGCCGGAGTTTTATTGTCTTTTTTTAATTCATCCTCAATAAATTTAAACCTTTGGCGAAATTTGCGGTTAGTTTTTTTCAAAGCGGTTTC
>DAORIL010000762.1:0-3137 GCA_035438525.1 Pyrinomonadaceae bacterium | reverse complement strand
AATGCGAGTTTGAAATATCACCGTTCGAGTGTAATTCCGGCTCGTTTCGTGCAAAATTGACAGTTGCATCCTGCTTGAACGGTTCCTTTGAAATCGGCGAGACATTTTGCCGCGTCGCCCAATATTCCAAATGCCGCCGCATTCGGTCGTGCCAGCCAAGCGCGTCACCCGCGTAAGGTCCGCGCCAACCCAAAAGTTTGTTGCGCCATGCCACCGCACCGTGCATAAACGCCGATTGTTCCTCGTCCCAAACGCCGTCCGCCGCGATATTCAACGCGGAAACCGCTGCATTGATAAACGGATCGGGCGTATCTGCTACAACTTTTTCTGAAATCGAACGAAAATATTTTTCCGTTTTATCAAAAACATTCGGCAGGTCTTCGATTTTGTAAATATCTTTTATTGCAGTATTTGGCGCGAATTTTTGCCAGTAAAAATATGTCTGATTATTGGATTTAATTTCCAATCTGCCGACAATTACCGGAAATTCATTGTTTGGATTTGCGGAAAGTAAATCATTCAGATTGTTCCATTTATTCGCATCGCCAATCGAAAGTTTTGCATCTTTCGGCATCACGCCGACAATGTTGGCGATTTTACTTTCGAGCGTAAAAGTATTTGATACAATCGAAAATTTATTGTCTTTGCAAATTTCGGGCTTCAACTGAAAAAATTCGCTGATCGGGACAGCTTCCGTTCCAATATCACCATTGCGCCGCCCGCGTTCGCCGTTTGCGCCGCCGTAAGTCCAGATTAATTCGATTTTATCGGTCGTATTTTGCAGTTCGGCGCGAATTATCAAACCTTCCGTTTCGTTAGTTGCTAAAACCGTTAAATGCAAAACTCCTTTACCAATTAGCGAATCGTGAATTTCGTAAACCAGCGAACCGGCACGATAACGCGAAACAATTTTGTCGGCATCATTTAGCCATTTGCCGCCGTTCGCCGTTTTGATTCCGAACTTTAAATTCCCGCCGCGCCCCGGTAAATAAAGCAGGAATTCGGGTTTATCGCCGCCATCGACGCGAAAAGCCGTATTGCCGCCGTAAAGCGGACGATTGAAAAACTCTTTGCCGTTTTCAATCACAAAATCCCGATTTTCAGGATGATATCGAAGCGGTCGGTCGATTTTGCCAATAAAATTTCCCTGCGCCTGAATAAATATCGAAAATAAAGCAAAAAACGCACAGCAAAAGGCGGCTTTGGTAAAAGTTACATTTTTCCCCGTGAAAAGTTTCCGCATTTTTAGCAAATTGGAGACGAAAATCTAAATTTGAATTTAATCTTTTAAATTGTTGATGAATTTATCCTGATAAGTTATTATTTAACCGCTTAACTAACAAAAATGCAATAAAAAAATTCTAATATTCAATTATTGCCGAATCCCAGAAAATTTTATTCAATCACCGTCTAAGTTTATGAAATTCAAACATCCGGGAATTTTACTGATTTTTTTTTTTCAATCATCGGTATTAATGGTCAGAACACCGAAAATATTGCAAGTAAACCACTTTACCGCGATCCGATTTATAACGGTGCGGCTGATCCGATGGTTATTTACAATCCGAAAGTTAAAAAATGGTGGATGTTTTATACGAATCGAAGGGCAAATGTGCCGAATCTATCGGGCGTAACTTGGGTTCACGGAACACCGATTGGCATCGCCGAATCAGATGATAACGGTGCAAGCTGGAAATATGTTGGAGATGCCAACATAAAATTACCGGAATCGGTTGGCAGCAAAACTCCGACATTTTGGGCTCCGGATGTTATTCGCGGTGATGACGGTAAATTTTATATGTTTCTGACGGTTGTTCCGGGAATTTTTGAAGACTGGCAGCATCCGAGAAATATTGTTCAGTTAGTCAGCAAAGATTTACGTAAATGGGATTATATGCAAACTTTACCGTTAGTTGACAAGGTAATTGATGCCGCCGTGATGAAAATGCCCGATGGAATGTGGCGTTTGTGGTATAACAACGAAAAAGATAAAAAAACAACCTACTGGGCGGAAAGTCGGGATTTAAAGACTTGGACGGATCGCGGAAAAGCTATCAACAATCGCGGCGAAGGTCCGAAAGTTTTTCGTTGGAAAGGCAAATTTTGGATGATTTATGACCCCTGGAAAGGGCTCGGTGTTTATCGTTCGGATGATGCAACTAATTGGGAGGCGCAATCCTATAATCTTTTGGATACGCCCGGAAAAGGTTTGGACGATCAGGTTATCGGCGGACATCCCGATGTTGTCGTCAGCGGTGAAAGGGCTTTTTTGTTTTACTTTACACATCCCGGTCGGCGTGGCGATGATGCGAAAAAGGATACGACCGAGCAGCGGCGCAGTTCGATTCAGGTGGTTGAATTAAAGTTAAAAGACGGATGGTTGACCTGCGACCGTGATGAACCGACACACATTCAACTGACCTCGGTCGTTAACCGATAATCTTTTGCTAACTTTTCGTAAAATAAATTTTTGTTTAATAAATTCAATTATGACTAAATCTATCTTTCTATTTGCCTGTCTGTTATTTGTTTTTACAACTAATTTTTACACTCAAACACCACGACCAAATCCGCTTTCGCTCGGAACTTATCAACTGGAAAATTTCCGTATGCGCGATCCGAATATTTTAGTTGATGAAAAAACGAAAACCTACTACATAATTTCGGCAAGTTATTCGATTGCTTCAACCGGTTACAACAGCGCATCAATCCGTATGTTTTCGAGCAAGGATCTGATAAATTGGGAAGGTCCGCACACGATTTTTCAAACGCCGAACGATTTATGGGGCGATGTCAAAATTACCGGCATCTGGGCACCGGAAATGCAGTATTACAAAGGCAAATATTATCTTTTTGCGACATTTAACACCGAAACTTTGTTGGGTGAACAATGGCGTGAATGGCTGCCGCGAGTGCGCCGCGCCACACAGATTTTAGTCGGAGATTCGCCCCTCGGACCATTCAAACCTTTTAAAAATGCGCCTACTTTGCCAGCCGATATGATGACTCTCGATGGGACTTTGTGGGAAGAAGACGGTGTGCCATATATCGTTTTTGCACACGAATGGGTGCAGGTAACTGATGGAACGATTGAATTTGCAAAGCTTAAAGATGATCTTTCGGATATTGCCGAGGAA
>DAORIL010000761.1:0-3139 GCA_035438525.1 Pyrinomonadaceae bacterium | reverse complement strand
GAACTAGCATACAAGATTTTCAAATATCTATAAAATTATTCTGTCCACTTACTTAGATACATTTAATTTTCCCTTCGTATTGGGGCAAAAGAGATTTTAAGGCTTCCAGATTATCGCCGTAAATTATTTTATTGCCCTGTGAATTACTATTCGAGGCAGTAAAATTATATTTATGTTCTAAAACGCGAAACGGCACTTCCTGATGATGATTTACAACCTTTTCCTTTCCAACCCAAGTAAGTTTTGGCATATTTACAAGCTAACTGTTTTATTTTCGGTATTTTTGAGATAAATTAAACGAGTTAATATTAACAAACACTTGTTAGTTCGCCTAATTTTCCCAAATCCGAAAGAAATATAAGAAAAAAAAATAATCAGCCTGTAAGGTTTTCGGCAATTTGTGGAACAAAGGTAAATAGAGGGAAAATGCCGGAACAAAACGCTAAGAAAATTGAAAGCTTACCGAGCGAATCCGACCTCAAAGCCAGTCGGGAAAAACTGGAAGAAGCAATCGAGCAGTTTAAGACTAATCTTCTAATGGATATTCGTGTGTATTTAAGGAAATTCAAACTGCCTGATTCAAAGGAACACGCGGAAGAAATTCTTTCTGAAGTAAAAATTACCGCCCTGAGAAATGCGGGTAATTATAATCCCGAAAATTCCGCGAAAGCGTGGCTTCGGCAAGCCGCATTTTTTATGATTCAGCATTCATACCGTGATGGAAAGAAACAGCCGCGCACAACCTCAGTTAGTGATGCAGTTCTCAAATTCGGTTTTGAAGGTGATGTCGAAAACGCTTCGGAATCGGAACTGTTCGATTATTTGGAACAACGGAGTGTTGAAAAGTTTTTCCGAGAAAATCAACTAAAAGCTGAGGAAATTCTATCTGTCGTAAATGAAAACGACCAAAAAATTTTACGATTGAGTTTCATCAATGGTTACAGCAATAAAGAAATCGCCGCCTACTACGGCATTAGCGAAAACGCAGCGGATGTCCGACTCTCGCGGGCAAGAAATAATTTAAGAAAAGAGTTTTTAAAACAATGAAAGGTTTTGACGGACAATTAAACGGCGAACAGCGCAAACTTTTGATTGACCTGTATATCGAAGGCTTAGACGAAAGCAATGATGAGAAGGTAGAAAAAGTTTTGCAATACACACTACGCGATTCGGTTCTCGATGAAATGATCAGCAGAATCAACTCGCATTACGCCGCCGAACTTGGTTTTGAAGAATTGGCGGAAACAGTCGTTAGACTCGCGCACGAACATTTACCCAGCGCATTTAAGGAAGATGAATATGAAGAAAAAATCTTAACTTTCGGCGATGTCGCCAAACAGTTAATCGTAAAAAACCGCGTTCCGAATGGTGAAGAAGACATAAACCGAAAATTAGTAGAAAATGCGACACCTTTGCCAAGCTATTTGAGTTTGGCGGAAATCAAGCGAATCGCTGGAGAAATTTTTAATGTAGAAATAAAAGACAAATACTTAGTGCCGTTTTTCAAAGAAGCTAATTTTTTGATATTCAAGCACAGTCAACAACAAGCGGCATTTGCCACTCGCGTTAAGCGTTTGCAGAAGAAAAAGGAAAAAAACGATGGATCAAGCGAAACGACAAAAAATAAGTGAAACAGTAAGGGAAGTTTTCGCGCAAATGAATCTTGATTATGACGATTTTCCGCCGCAAATTGTGCCGCTCAACCGAATTTTTGCACAATATCCGCTGATGGTTGTCGAACTACCGAATGGTAAAGCACTTTCAACGAAAACGGCGGTGAAATTTTTAGAAATTGAAATCGGTTTTGAAATACCCGAACTCGAAACCGACGATAGAAAACTTTCCGGTTTTCTTTACACGGCAAAGTTTGGAGATTTTATGCAAGGATGTGTGTTTACCGATAAAAGCGAACCGACTGTCCGCCGCAGGTTTAGCGCAGCGCACGAATTCGGGCATTATTTGCTTCATTTTATGCCGCTTTTAAAAGCCTCCAAATCGGAAAGTTTGTTTCTGACGGAAAGTATGGCAATTAGTGACTCAGACGAAATTCAGGCTGAAATCAAAATTGCGGAAGACTTCGATTTCAAAAAAATCGGCGCGGAAAATAAATACGAAATGGAAAAGGAAGCCGATTTTTTCGCCGCCGAACTTTTAATGCCGCGAAACGCTTGTTTGAAGGCGGCAACTATTTTTATTGAAATCGGTAAGAACAAAAAGGCTTTAATCAATCGTTTAGCAACTGAGTTTTTAGTGAGTTTTGAAGCAATGAAAAGACGTTTGGAAGATTTATCGGTTTTTGAATCGGAATAAATATTATGCACGGACTGAAATTTATCAATAATTACGAAGGCAGACGAATTGAAAAAGAATTCGGGATGAAACCGTATTTTGTCGAACCGGATGAAGACGATGAAGAAACAACCGAAGATTACGGACTTGATTTAAGTTTGGAGGTCGAAGCAGGGAAATGGAAAGTCATCAATCCGCAATTGCCGCCGAGTTGGAGACCTCAAGATTGGAAAAGCCGTCCTGTGCGTTTTGTTGATGGTAAAGATGTCGGTCAAACAGTTGCTTGGCTGCGCGGAACAGATGGGAGTTTTGTTGCGATTCGTCTAGCGGAAATCGGAAGTGTGGTAATGCGAATTTATAAGGGTGAGTTGCGGCGCGAATTCGCTCAAGTTGAAAGAGTTTTGGCAATGAACACAGCAGCTTTTCCTTGGGAAGAAGTTGAAAGTTTCGCTCTCGCATTACGCGAACACGAGATTTATCTTTTGCCCACAAAAAGAACACCCGAAGAGTTTGAGCTAAATTTTGAGCAAATCAGAAAATATACACAACGGCGATCCGCTCAGGAAATGATGGTGTTAGAAGAATTTGCACTAGCGCAGAATAACAATATTCCGACTATTGTTGACGGCACTTTGAAGGATCACGAAAGCGGTTTCGATGTTACCGAATCGCCTGTTTTCGGTGTCGTCAAAACTCAGCAGAAACTTTACGTTGACCGCCAAGGACAAGAGGTTTTATTTGAGCTTAATGCAGGAATGAGAACCCCGGCATTCAGCTTTTCTTACGATACTTCAAGGCGCGGCGACAAACTTGGAAAGCGACTTCCGATTATCGCGTGGTATGCGCGTTT
>DAORIL010000760.1:0-3154 GCA_035438525.1 Pyrinomonadaceae bacterium | reverse complement strand
ACCATGTTTGGTAATGATGTAAGTCAAACCGGAGGCGGTAGTCACGGCATTACTGGTGATACTTTTCGTTTTTTTAATTGGTTTGCGCTTGCTATAAGTTTTCTTTTTCTTAATTGCTGTTCGTTTTGTGTTGAGAGGTTTACCGTCTTTGCCACGTTTAGTTTGTGCCAACGAAACTGAAAAACAAACTGCAATTATCAGAAATACTGCAAAAATTGATTTTTTCATATTGCTAAATTATTTTGTCCAGTTTTATATCTTGCATTTGAAGCAGGGAGATGTGCAAGACTAACTAGACAGAATTTAAATGCAAAGGCGCAAAGAGGCAAAGGCGCAAAGTTTTTTTGATAATTTGTGGTCAAATTTTCCCTTTTGACTTTACCTTTGCGGACTTTGCGTCTTTGCGTTAATAAACAATTTTTTAGCCGATATTTGCCAAAACTTCATCAAATTCGCGTCTGATTTTTTGTTGATAAGAATCTATTGTTGCGTGAGCTTTGCCTTCATCATTTTCGCTAAAGATTCGGGCTAGATCGGTTAAATGTAACAAGTTTTCATTTTGCAAACCCAATCCGCCGCGCGCAATCCATTGCGAAATATTGGTTCTGCGGCGAAGATAGTCCTCTAAATTCCAGCACATTTCTTTTTCCGCCGACCATTGTGCAGACGGAACTTTTTCAATCAGATTCGGAAACTCTTCTAATTTTGGAGATAAAGCGTCAAAAGTTGGTGCAGCTGACGAAGTAGAACGCGGTGATAAACCAAACTTTTGCAACAAACTATCAACCCATTTTGCCGCTGAAACGCAACTGGTGATTTTACCTCCGTAAATACTAATCCACGGCACTGATTTGTCGGCATAAACTTTATATTCACGAGGGATAGCAAAAGTATTTCCGGCTTCTGAATCTGAAACTTTAATCGGTAGAGGACGGACACCGCATCTGAGCGAGACAATATTTTTTGATAAAACAGGTTCTGATAAATGTCGATTGAGTTGTTTGATGAGAAAAGAAACATCTTCCGCATCAACAGAGAATCCATCTTCGGGATTGTTAATCCGGGTTTCGGTCGGTCCCCACAACGAAATCGGACCCCAGGGAATTAAAGCCAGACAGCCTTCTGCATCTTTTGTTTCAATCATCAAGGTCATCTGATGATTTTCAGGGCGATTTATTCCGATAAAAACACCTTTGCCAAGCGCGTGTTTGTATGGCGATTGAATGCTAAATTCTTGATTGAGCCGATCTGTCCAAACTCCGGCGGCATTAACAACACATTTTGCTTTGACCACAATTTCTTTTTCTAAAATTGAATCAATAATCTCCAAGTGCCAATTTTTATCGGTAGAATTAAACTTACCGTCTTTTAGACTGCAATAATTAAGCGCAATTTGCCCGGAACAATTTTGCTGCTCCAATATCCAACCCAAAACAAATCTGGCATCTGATGGCTCAAGCGAGGCTTCTTCATACTCATACGAATAAGAAAATTTCTCATTTGCCAAAAAATCCCGTTCGCTAAAATCTTTTTGGTAATGCGGCTTTGAACGCTGTCCTGCGCTAAAAAGCCAATAAGTATAAAGAGCCGCTGCTGCTGAAAAAGGTTTTCGCCCGCAGTCAGACGAGGATAAATAGCGAAAGGAGCGCGGAAAAACCCATTCGCCTCTATCTTTTATTAAACGATCCCGTAATGCTGAAATCTGTCTGACCTTGATCAAACTCAGTTTGCGAAGATCGGGCAAATTTCCCCAAGCCATCATTGCCGATGACTGGCTAGTCCCGCTGGCAAAATCTCCTTTATCAACCAAAAGAACCCGATAACCTTTTTTGGCAAGATGATGAAAAATAGCGGCACCACTAATCCCGCCTCCGACTATGACAACATCGAAATCGTTTTGTTCAACTGCATTAAGTTGTTTCTTTCGATATTCAAATCTCATATTCGATAAAACGGAAAAGTCAGATAAAAAGGAACATCAAATAAAAATGGAAGGAATTTAACGCCAAGGCGCAAAGATGCAAAGGCGCAAAGTTTTAAAGATAATTTAGAATACTAATTTTTTCTTAAATTTTGCTTTTTTACTTTTTACTTTTTACTTGAACTCCTTTGCGTCTTGGTCACTTTGCGTCTTGGCGTTAAAAATTTCAGTTGTATGACTTAAAACTCTTCCAAAAGCCAAAACATATTGGTCAAGTAAATCTCGGTTCGCGTTAGGAAAGACAGGCAATTTGATAAGTTCCTGATTCGCGGCTTCGGTTCGCGGAAGTGCATCAGGTTTATACGTGGGTAGTTTTATCGAATCAGTTTCCGGCAATCGTGCAACACTTTTCCAAAGTCCGTGAGTAAAAAACGGTTGTTGATGAAGCAGCGGATAACGCGGAGTTGAAACGGTGCAGCCTTCGGCGGTTAATGCTTCAATCAATAAACTCAACGGCATTCCGCTTTTTTCCGCATCGTAGCGAATCATGTATTCAAAATAAACTCGCGAAACGTGTTCCGGCGGGAGAAATGTATGAAGTCCAAATTGCTCAAGTTTTTGCGACAAATAAATCAAATTATCATTGCGCCGTTGATTGTTTTCATCAAGTTTTTTTAATTGAACCCTTCCAACCGCCGCCGATAGTGAAGCCATTCGCGTTTTCATTCCAAATGTTGTCGCCGCCAAATATCGCGTATCAGTGGGAAGTTCCAACATCCGCATCATATCACCCAGACAAACTGCACGCTCATAAATTTCGTCGCTGTCAGTCAGTAAAATTCCACCTTCTCCGGCAGGCGCAAGTTTATCAGTTTGCAGACTAAAAACGGAAACATCACCTAAAGTTCCGCACTGACGACCGCGCCAAATTGCCCCGTGAGCGTGTGAAGCATCTTCAATAATTTTCAAATTATGCTTTTGGGCAATCTCATAAAGTTCCGTCATCCTAGACGGCATTCCGAACAAATGAACGACTACGATTGCCCGTGTTCGCGGAGTAATTTTGCTTTCTACATCCTGCGGGTCAAGACCCAAACGCAGCTGTTCACTCCCAGCAAAAACAGGAATTGCGCGCATCCATAACATCGGTGTGACAGATGCACAAAAAGTCTCACTCGACACAATAACTTCATCACCGGGCTAACGTTTACACGCAAAAAACGACTCCATCAA
>DAORIL010000759.1:0-3160 GCA_035438525.1 Pyrinomonadaceae bacterium | reverse complement strand
CGGTGACGGGAAAATTAGCTTGATTTTCGGGAAAATTCTGATTTGTCCAGGCTCGGGGCGCGGGCAATCCGGTTTTGTCCTTAAAATCTTTAATAGTTTCAAAAGGAATATCCCAAAACTCTTTTTTGAGATACCCGCCTGCTGTAATGAATTCTTTGAATTCAGCGTTTGAGACTTCGTATTTATCAATCAAAAAATCGCCAAGTTGAACATTCTTTTGAGTTGGGCGGGTGTAACTGACTAAATGATATTCGCCCGCCGGAATAAAAATCATTTTGTCGGGGACTTTTTCGGCCGCTTCCAATTTTGCCGAAATTTCAATCGGCGGCATCCAAATCAGATCGGTTGTATAATTGGGCAATCTGCCCGAAACGCTCCGCATAAAAGGCGCAAACCCTTCTTTTTCAAGATAAAGCAGATATTGTCCGCGTGGGATCCGCAAATTTTCAATCGGAGTTTCGCCGATAAATTGACGTTCAGGGAATTCTCCGTCTTTATCAGCTTGAAATCGTTTGAGATAAACTTTCGCTCCGGCAGGTTCGGTTTTAACGGTCAAATTATCAGAAACGAGCGGCATCAACTTTGCCCAATTTTCGTCATTTGGCAGAAATTTCTGGACTTCTAATGCCAAATCGTAAGCCTCAAAGGTTTTATCCGTATTGGCTAATTCCTCAACTTTTTTAATATTTTCTTTTGCCCAATTTAGATTGCGATTTTGCCGATAAAACCATCCGCCAACCGTTAAAATCAACAAAACGAAACTTATTAAAGCTATCTGTTTCCAACCAAATCGAGAAGGTTTTTCAAAACTTAAATCGTGGATTTGCAGTTGTTCTTCAAAACTCAGTTCGTCCCGTAATTGGCGCAAATCAGTCAACAATTCTTTGGCGTTCTGATAACGCTGATCGGCATTTTTCTGCAAGATTTTTCCGAGAATTATGGCAATTGGCGGCGGAAATTGACTTAAATGAGGCTCAAAAGACAAAATGGCGGCAAAAGTTTCAGCAATGCTTTCGTGCAAAAACGGATTTTTGCCCGTCAGCATTTCATACAGACAAATTCCTAAACTCCAAATATCGGTGCGTCCGTCTGTCTCTTTTCCGCGAGATTGTTCAGGCGACATATATGCAGCCGTTCCCATTATTGAGCCGGATTTAGTCAGCGAACTTTTTGAATCAAGATTTGTCTCAATGATTTGTTTTGCCAGACCAAAATCCAGAACCGTCACCTGATTACTGGGCGAAATGATAATGTTAGAAGGTTTGATGTCGCGATGAATAATGTTGTGGGTGTGGGCTTCGTCAATCGCATCGGCAATTTGGATGGCGATGTCGAGCGAAAGTTTTAAGTCTATTTTTCCGCGTTTTAGTTTATTTGAAAGAGTTTCGCCCTCGACATATTGCATTACCAAATAAGCACGATTTTCATCTTCTTCGATTTTGTGAATAGAGCAGATATTTGGATGTGAAAGTGCGGCAGCGGCTTGGGCTTCACGGCGAAAACGACGAGTTGCATTCGAATCTGTAGCAGATTCAAACGGTAAAAATTTAATTGCTACCTTACGTTTAAGTTGAATATCCTGCGCGAGATAAACTGTTCCTTGTCCGCCGGTCCCGAGGGCTTTGATGATTTTGTATTCACCGATTTTATCATTCTGACTAAATAGATCCGGCTGTTCGACAATCACCTCGGCAACTTGTCCGACTGCAGGTTTTTCTAAAAAATCAGTTTCAAAAGAATTAAGTAAAAGTTCGACATCGTGACGCAAATCTTCGTCATCAGCGCAAACATCATTGAGAAATTCTTTGCGTTTGGCAGGCTCAAATTCCAACGCTTCATTGAAAATCTGCTTAACTTTTTGCCAGCTTTCGCGTTTCATTAAAATAAGGTTCGCTAGAACAGACAGTTCCGATTCATCTACTCAATTGATGATGAAGCCAGGCTTTTGCCATTTGCCAATCACGTTTGACAGTAGCTGGTGAAATGCCTAATGCTTCGGCAGTTTCTTCGATGCTCAAACCGCTAAAATATCTAAGTTCAACGACTTTTGCCTGTTGTTCATCTATTTCGGCGAGCTCGTTCAAAACTTGATCTAAGGCTAACAAGTCAACATCTTTATCATCTGCCACAACGTAAAATGCTTCCTCTAACGGGAGATTTTCCGCTGAGCCGCCGCGTTTGACTCGATGTTTGGTTTTAGCGTAATCAACCAAAATTCGTCGCATCAGATTTGCCGAGATTGCGAAAAAATGTGCCCGGTTTTGCCAGACAACGCGGTTTTGTTCGATCAATTTAAGATAAGCTTCGTTGACTAGAGCGGTAGTTTGCAAGGTATGTTCCTGACGCTCACGACGCAAATAATGATGTGCTTGGCGACGTAATTCGTTATAAACCAGCGGAACGATCGCATCCAAAGCCTCGCGTCTGCCATCACTCCAGGCCTGCAACAGTTGAGTTATATCTTTCGATTCATCAGCCATTTTGCCTTGAAAATACGCCGTTGCGACAAATAAGTCAAACTTTTTTATTTTTTGTGAGCCTATTTTTTTCAAACTGTCGCGTTTTTAATATTGTAGCTGATTTTATTAACAAAAAAACAAATTTCAGGAGAAAAAATGAAACAAACAATCTTTTTTACAATAGCTTTATTGGTCGCCGGTTTTGGACTTACAATGACCGTTAATGCGCAAACTAAAGGTGTCAATTGGCGCAGAATGGTTGAAGCTGCCAAAAGAGGCGAAACCAATGTTGATCGTGGAATGGCAGGAAGAATTCGTGCCGCTCACGGTGAAGGAGTAGATGCCCGCAATCCGATGGCATCGAGATTGACGGGAACTTGGTTTATAACTGTTCCCGGAGCTACTCCTGACCAAACATTTTATGCTTATCAAACTTTTAGCGCAGATGGGACTTTTGTCGAAACTTCGAGTCTTTTAATTACTCTGACCGAAGGTCCCGCCCATGGAGTTTGGGAACCAAAACGGAGCGGTTCAGCTTTGACCTTTGAATTATTTGCGTTTGATCCAGCCACCGGAACTCAGGTTGGACGGATCAGAGTCAGATGTTTGGTGAAACTTACTGATCCTGATCATTTAACTGCGGATACAGTGGTTGATTTTATCGAACCAAATGGAAATGTCATTCCCGAAATTGCAAGCGG
>DAORIL010000758.1:0-3166 GCA_035438525.1 Pyrinomonadaceae bacterium | reverse complement strand
TTTATCAGAGCGTTTTTCTAGTAAGCGTTCATCGGAATTCGTCTGAATCCAACCACTCTTTTTTCCCAGTATCCTGCCAGCGGCGAAAATGTTACACCTTTGCTGGATGATGCCTGGAAAAAGGTGTTTTCATCGATCATAATTCCAACGTGACCAAGCCTATTGAAAAAGACAAGCGTCCCAAACTTAAATCTTTCATCACCATAGACAGGCTCAAAGGTTTGGAAATAACTTGCGGCACTGGTTCGTGTAAACGACAGCCCCGCATCTTGAAAAACGCTCCAAACAAGACCTGAACAATCATAACTATTCGGACCGTCTGAACCATAATGATAAGGAATTCCAATCCGAGATTGCATTGCTCTCATCAACCGTTGGTTGAAAAGTGCAAGCGCTTGGTTGCTCGCATAATTTGCGGGCGGCGGATTAACCGGAGTTGACGAAACTGTTTTCTTAACTAATGGCGGTTGTGCCTGCGGTTTGTTTTCAACTATCCGAATCGGAGTAGTTAAGATTGGGCGGGAAACGGGATTACGGGTTGGTGTCGGTTGTGCGGGTTCACTATTTCTTTCAGTTTGATTACCGACTACTCTCTGACGATCCTGGGCAAATGCATATCCACCTAAAACAACGGACAAAAATCCCAAAGACAGGACTAGAGAGAAAATTTTTCTACACTTCATCAAGCAAAGCTCCTAATTTTTTAATTTTTTTATACTCAGGAGAGTTCGGCAGTTTGTAGTTAGTAACTGCCTGTCGGCTAAAAAGAAAAGTTTTGCAGGAATTCACTAATTGTTGACAAACAAATACTTTAAGAATTCTGATAGATTAAAACTTTTGTTGGATTTAGCTGATTACTTAAAGATTTTCGCTTATTGTGACGCAAAAATCAAATCGCCAAATCTATTTTAACTCAAAGTAGGTAGTTTTTGGCAAGGCTTTTAGGTAAAAAAGCCGAATTTAAGATGGATTACTCTCTGCCCGAGTTGTCTTGGAAAATTAATTTCCAAGACAAGACCCCGCCTGTCTTCTCCGCCTTCGTGTCCATTCCGATTATTTTTTGTATAACTCAATATAGGTTCAATAAAAAGCCAATTCCAAAAAAAAGAAAAAAGTCTTGAGTTTTTTGTCTCAAGACTTTTAGGTTAAACTCTAAAAATTAGATTTAGGCTGAAAATGATGTTCCGCAACCACAACCGCCGGTTGCATTCGGATTTTCAAAAGTGAACCCTGAACCCATCATATTTGAAGTGTAATCAATCGTAATTCCGTTCAAATATTGTGCGCTGAACATATCAACGAAAAGATTGACCCCGTCTTTATTCAAAATGAAATCCCCTGATTTTGATTCTTCTTCGATATTCAAACTGTATGAAAAACCCGAACATCCGCCCGGCACCACGCGCACGCGAAGCCCTGCAGTTTCCGGCAAATCATCTTCTCCGGCTAAAAATCCTTTAATTTCTGTAATTGCCGATGGCGTAACATTCATTTCAACTGTTGGTGCAACTGCTGACATTTAATTTATTCTCCTTAAAATAGCGTCTGATTCAAAAATGAATCTTTACTTAATTGTCAATTTTACCTTAATTCAAAAAAAAAACAAGTAAAATCAAACTACTTTGCTCTGGTGAAAATCTTTAATTCCGGTTTCATAGCCTCAATCGAAATGCGGCGGGCAACTTCCTCTGCGACTTTCATAAAGGCTTTGGCTTGTGGCGAATCCGGTTCAGCAATTACAACGGGCATTCCTTTTTCACCAGCTTCGCGGACTTCCAAACCCAGTGGAACTTCACCTAAAAACGGCACATTATATTCCTCTGCTAATTTTCTGCCGCCACCTTCACCAAAAATATTGTAGCGTTTTTCAGGCATATCAGGGGGAATAAAATAAGACATATTTTCAATAATTCCTAAAATTGGAACGGCAACTTCTTCAAACATTTTCAGAGCCCGCCGCACATCTGCGATAGAAACATTTTGCGGGGTGGTGACCATAACAGCGCCTTGGACAGGAACCAGTTGAGCCAAACTTAATTGAATATCACCTGTTCCCGGCGGCATATCAACGATCAAATAATCTAGTTCGCCCCAATCACAATCGGCTAAAAACTGTCTCAGAAAACCATGGAGCATCGGACCTCGCAAGGTCATCGGTCTATCAGGAGGAACGAGCATCCCGACCGACATTAATTTGACTCCAAAAGCCACTTGAAGCCCAAGATGTTGTTGAAAAACTTCGCCTTTTCCGAGCATCAAAGGAACATTTGGACCATAAATATCTGCATCCAAAATCCCGACTTTTGCCCCGATCTTTGCTAATCCAACCGCCAGATTAACTGCCACGGTTGATTTGCCGACTCCGCCTTTTCCCGACGAAACCGCAATTATGTTTTTGACTCCGGGAAGTGCGACATTGTTAGCAATTCCGCGCCCTTTCGGAACTTCGGCATCCATCGTAACTTTAACGGATGCAACGCCTTCGAGGCTTCCCACAATCTCATTAGCTTGGGTTTCCATTTCTTCTTTAACGGGGCAAGCCGGAGTGGTCAAGACAATGCGGAATGATACATTTCCGCCCTCAATGGCTAAATCTTTGATAAACCCAAGGGTTACGATGTCTTTTCGTAAATCAGGGTCAATAATTTGTTTTAATGCTTCTAAAACCGCTTGTTCAGTAATTTGACTCATATTCTAAAAGTAAAATAGTTTAAAAGTGAAAATGTGAAAAAGTTTTTTTTGTAAATGAATAAAATTGCCCTTTGAAGGTAAAAAAGTCAAAAAATATTAGCTTTTCCGCTTTTTTACTCTTTCACTTTTTCACATATAATTATCTTTACTATTTTTTCAAGAATTTGCAATGTCAGACGAAAAACTTAAACAATTTCTTGTATTATGCCAAAGGGCGGAGGCGTGTCAAATTTGCCCTGATTTGGCTGATAAAAAAGCAGTTTTGAGCCAATTGAACGGTAATCTGCTGCCAAAAGTTTTTTTTATTGCCGAAGCCCCGGGTAGACAAGGGGCAGACCGCACCCGAAGACCTTTTTACGGCGATAAATCCGGCGAAAATTTTCAAAAGTTTTTAGATTCAATCAACTTGAAGCGGGAAGAAATTTTTATTACAAATTCCGTTTTGTGTAGTCCACGCAAGGAAAACGGAGCAAAC
>DAORIL010000757.1:0-3174 GCA_035438525.1 Pyrinomonadaceae bacterium | reverse complement strand
ATTTTGAACGCTTTAGCGGCTGCTGCGGTTGGTTTGACTTTTGGAATGTCGGTGGCAGAAATCGCTGAAGCTTTACGAACTGTTCAACCGCCGCCTCAACGCGGAGAAATTTTGCACTTTGCTAAAGGCTTTACAGTCATCAACGATTCGTATAATTCAAATCCTGATGCGCTTTTGTCAATGGTCAAAACTTTGGTCGAAGGCGGAGCCGGAGCGAAAAGAAAAATCGTTGTTGCCGGAGAAATGCGTGAGCTTGGCGAAGATGCGGCAACTATTCACCAAAAATCCGGCAAAGAAATTGCCGCACTTGGAATTGATGCGCTTTACGGGGTTGAAGGTTTTGCCAAAAATTTAATCGAGGGTGCCAAAGATTTGGGCTTGAGCAATGTTACGTTTTACGAAAATTCCGTCGTGGCAGGCGAAAATTTTGTCAACGAAGTGCAACCGGGTGATTTAATTTTGGTCAAAGGTTCGCGTGGTGTGCGGACAGAAAAAGTTATCGAGAAATTGTTAGAAAATTTTGAATTGGAGAAATAGGCGACGCGGAGAAAGGGAGACGCGGTGACACGGAGAAAATCCGAAATCCCAAATCCAAGATCCGAAATCAAAACGGATGCTATATTATTTTTTATACAAACTTATTTATCAAGGCAATTGTCCTGATGGGTCATGCAGCTCAGTCTTTTTAAAGGGATTGAATGTTTTTCAATATGTGACCTTTCGGACTGCCTTAGCCGTTATTATTTCTTTGCTGATCTCCATTTTATTTGGCGGAAAAGTGATTAAAAAACTGTCTGATCTAAAATTCGGACAAGAAATCCGTGAAGAATTATCCGCTGAACACCAAGCTAAAAAAGGCACTCCGACGATGGGCGGGGTCATGATTCTCGGATCTGTTTTTATTTCCACACTTTTATGCGCCAGTTTTGAAAACTCGAGACAAAGTTTGTATCTATTACTGGCAGTGTCAGCAACAACCCTGTTTGGAGTTATCGGTTTTGTTGACGATTACATCAAAATTGTTAAAAAACGAAGCGAAGGATTAACCGAGCGACAAAAAATTGTCGGACAACTTATAGTTTCGGTTGGAGTTTGGGCGGCTCTTTATTTTCTATCTAATTACCCCTGGAATCTGAGCATTCCATTTTTCAAATCTACTGCCGAAGCAAACCCTGCTTTGAGTGTGAGTTGGATTGGACCAATTGGTTATCTGGCTTTCATTATTTTTATTCTTTTAGGTTCATCGAATGCGGTTAATTTAACTGATGGTTTAGATGGTTTGGCAGCGAGTATGACTTTTATTGCAATGTCTGCTTTGACGGGATTGACCTACATTGCAAGTGACCAACGGTGGGCGGAAAGACTTGACATCACGCACAAACCCGAAGCCGCTGAATTAACGGTTTTTTGCGGTGCAATGGTCGGCGCAAGCCTCGGATTTTTATGGTTTAACGCACCTAAAGCCGAAGTTTTTATGGGCGATGTCGGCAGTTTGGCAATCGGCGGAGCATTAGGAACGGTCGCTATTTTGACCAAACAAGAATTTATGCTTCCGTTTGTTGGTGGGATATTTATCATCGAAGCCTTATCGGTAATGATGCAGGTCGGGTATTTCAAATTTACTAAAAAGACAACCGGAACCGGCAAACGAATTTTCAAACAGGCTCCGATTCATCACCATTTTCAATTGGGCGGAATGCCCGAAGCAAAAGTCGTTTTTAGGTTTGTGATTATTGCTATTTTGTTTGCTTTGGCGAGTTTGGCGACTTTGAAATTAAGATAATTTTCAACGCAAAAGCGCAAAGACGCAAAGGGTAAAACGAAAGAGTTTTGCATAGAAGAAATGGAAATAAAAGGTAGAAAAACCTTAGTTTTGGGCGCAGGGAAGTCAGGAATTACTTCAGCAAAATTTTTGGCTGAGCGAGGAGCTGTGGTTGCTTTGCACGACAGAAAAGAGGTTGAAACCTGGTCGGAAGCGGCACGTTCTTTGAAAGAAACTCATAATGTCGGTTTGATTGGCGGACAAATACCATCGTGGCTGCTTGACCAAATTGATTTGGTCGTCATTAGTCCGGGTGTTCCGACTAATACGATTCCGGCGAAATATGTTGACCGCAAAGATGGTGAAGTGATCGGAGAGGTTGAACTTGCCTATCGCTTTATGAAAGGTCGGATTGTTGGAATTACGGGTTCAAACGGCAAAACTACGACCACGACTTTGATTGGCGAACTTTTGAAAAATTCTGGAATTGAAACCCAAGTTGGCGGAAATATCGGAACTGCGTTGATTACCTTGACCGAAACTTCAACGGAAAATAGTTGGACAGTTTGCGAACTTTCCAGCTTCCAACTTGAAACCATCGTTGATTTTCGACCGAATGTGGCTATGTGCTTGAATGTCACGCCAAACCATATGGATAGATACGATTTTTTTAGCGATTATGCCGCCGCTAAACATCGGATCTTTATGAATCAAACTGCCGATGATGTCGCGATTTTGAATGCAGATGACGAAATTACGGCTAGTTGGGCAAAGGGGTTGAAAGCTAATGTCACAATGTTTTCGACCGCCAAAGAATTGGCTGAAGGCTTGTTTTTGCGCGGAAATGATTTAGTTTGTCGCGCTAACGGCAAAGAAAAAATTTTGACAACCCGTAAGGAAATGACGCTGAGAGGCATTCATAATGTGCAGAATGTTTTGGCAGGATTAGCCGCTGGGCTTGCGTGCGGAGCGTCGCCGGATTCGATGCGCGAGACAATCGCCAATTTCAAAGCGGTTGAGCATCGTCTGGAATTTGTCCGCGAAATTGAAAAGGTAAAGTTTTATAACGATTCCAAAGCGACTTCGGTTGATGCGACTTTGAAAGCCCTCGAAGCCTTGAGCGATGGACAGGGAAAAATTGTTTTGATCTTAGGCGGACGCGGAAAAAATGCGCCGTATCAACCGTTGGCGGAATTGATTAAGGAAAATGTTCGCAAACTCGTTTTGATTGGTGAAGACGCGGACAATATTGAAAGTCAGTTAGGAAGTTTTGCCGAAGTGCTTCGGGCAACCACAAATGCCAGAGGCGGTTGAAAAAAGTTTTGCTTCCGCCGAAAGTGGTGATTCGGTTTTGCTTGCTCCGGCGTGTGCAAGTTTTGATATGTTCGGCAGTTACGAGGAACGTGGAACGG
>DAORIL010000756.1:0-3182 GCA_035438525.1 Pyrinomonadaceae bacterium | reverse complement strand
TGAATAAAGTGTGTCCAATCCGCGAGATTCTTCGAGCATTGTTCCCCAGGATGGGGCTGGGGGCGGAATTCCTAAGCCGAGAAAAGAAAGTGATGCTTCCGAAAGCACCGCACCTGCCATTCCTAATGAGGCTTGGACAATTAAAGGTTGAATAGCATTCGGCAAAATATGGATAAATAGAATTCGTAAATTGCTTGCCCCGAGTGCACGGGCTGCTTGGACAAAATCAAATTCGCGGACCTTCAAAACCTGTCCGCGCATCACACGGGCATAACCAACCCAACCGATCACGCACAAAGCTAAGATCAATTTCCCCAATCCCGCACCTAAAAAAGCAACCAGCGCAATAGCTAATAACAGACCGGGAAACGCCATAAAAACATTGAAAATATAGCCCGAAAGGATTTTATCAACCCAACCGCCGTAAAATCCGGCAATCGCTCCGATAATTGTTCCGATAACGACCGAAACTACCGTGACGACTATTCCAACTTGTAAAGAAATTCTGGCACCATAAAGAAGCCGTGAAAAAACATCCCGACCGAGCGCATCAGTTCCAAACCAATGTTCAGCCGATTGAGGAGCATAACGTAATGCTAACTCTTGGGCAATCGGACTATGCGTGGCGATGAACGGAGCAAAGACCGCTACGATAATTAAAACGGCTGCAATAAAAATTCCAATGTAAGTTAAACGATTCATTCGATTTTGGATTTCGGATTTTGAATTTTGGATTTGCTTAAAACAATCGCAAATCATCAATCAATAATCGAAAATTATCCAAGTCTGATTCTTGGGTCAAGCCAGCTATAAACTAGATCCGTTAAAGTATTTGCCAAAATATAGGTGACGCTGATGACCAAAACGCACCCTTGGACAATGCGATAATCACGTTTGGCAATTCCGTCATCAAGCAGTAAAAGTCCTAATCCCTGCCACATAAAGATTTTTTCGGTAATAATCGCACCTGCCAATAAAACGCCAAGCTGCAAACCTAAAATAGTGACAACCGGAATCAAGCCGTTTTTCAAAACGTGTTTATAAACTACAATTCTTTCGCTTAAACCTTTGGCTCGGGCGGTTCGGACATAATCTTCACCTAACTCTTCGATTACCGATGAGCGAACCATTCGCGTCAAAATTGCCGAGAGCGCCGCTCCCAGGGTAAAGGCAGGAAGAACGATATCTTCGGGATTAGTGCTGCCAGTCGGCGCAAAAATATTTAATTTAACCGCGAAAATATAAACCAAAAATGGTCCGGTGACGAAACTTGGCAATGAAATTCCTAATAGCGCAAAGAATGAGGAAAAGTTATCAATTAGAGAGCCTTTGTTGGTTCCGGCTAAAACTCCGAGCGGAACAGCAATCAAAATGGCAATGAACATCGAAGCCAGCGCCAGCATAATTGTATTTGGATAGCGTTCGGTAATCATATCCAAAACAGGTCTGTCGGTGCGGAAAGATTTTCCTAAATCTCCGGTCAAAATTCCTTTCCAATAATCAAGATAACGATTATCCGAGCCGTGCCATTGAAAACCTTTCTCGCTTTTATAGGAAAAGAAAAAAGCGGGTTTATCCAATCCGTGTTTTTGATTAAAGTTGGCGATTTGCTCAGGTGTTGCATTTTCGCCCAAAATTGCAGTTGCCGGATCGCCGGGAACAATTTCAATTAAAAGTGTTACCAAAGACACGACCGTCCACACTACTAATAAAAGCAGTCCCAACTGTTTGGCAAAATTTAGAAGTTTATATTTCATCTTAAAAACTTAGCTTTGTGCCATCAGTAAATTGAATGCTTTTTATTATGATTTCTTTGATACTTTTTTGATTAGATAAATCTTTAGTTGAAAAGAATTTCTCGCTAACATAAAAATTTCCGTTTAACATTAAATGGGGGGTAGCTTTGATGTTTCTTTCAAAAAATTTCTTACCGTTTTCTGTTAGGCGAAACTGAAATGAAATTGATTTAATCTCTTTACCACTCAAATTAATAAAGGAAAATGATAAATATTGGTTATCAGCAACTTTTGCGGTTCGTTCAAAATCAAGATTGTTATGTTGTCTATCTTCCAATTGCGACTCAGTTGGCACGATTTGTCTAGTAGTTGTTGAATCACGATAAGAAATACTTTTATTTATTTGAACAGAATCACCGCCAATTTCAGTAATTTTTGTAGAATCTTTCATCATCTGAAATGCCTTGCCGGAAAAAAATATTTTTTCTACTTTCAAATATTTGCTGCTATCCTGAGCAAAAGCCGAAATTACAAAAAGCGCAATCAGTAATAAACTAAAACAATATTTCATACGATCCCCCAACATTATTTATTCTTTCGTTCCAATGTGAATAGCGGCAATTCCGCCGGTCAAATTTTGATAGGAAACTTCTGTAAAACCGATTTCGCTCATCATTTTAGCTAAATTCTTTTGGTTTGGGAAACGCGAAACCGAATCAGGCAAATATTCATACGCCCCGCGTGAACCGCTGACTGCTCCGCCAATGCGAGGTAAAACCTGAGTAAAGTAAAGATTGAAAATTTGTTTGAAGCCGGGAATAACCGGCTCAGAAAATTCCAGAATGACGAGTTTTCCACCTTTTTTGATAATTCGTCGCAATTCTTTGACTCCGTCAGACCAATTAGAAAAATTTCGCAGTCCAAAGGCAATCGTCACCGCGTCAAAAGTTTCATCAGGAAAAGCGAGATTCATCCCGTCGCCTTCAAGATAGGGAATCGAAAGATTATTTTTGGTGTTTTTTTCTGCGGCAATTGCCAGCATCGGACGGCAAAAATCGGTGCCGATAACTTTTGCCGTTCCGTTTTGCTGCAATTCAATTGATAAATCTCCTGTTCCGCAGGCAACGTCCAAAATCAGAGCGTTTTTATCATTTAATTCTTTTTCAAGTTTGTTTCGCACCAATCTGCGCCATCTTTTATCAATATTGATGGATAAAAAATGATTCAGAAAATCGTATTTAGTTGCAATTCCTGCAAACATTTCGCGCACTGCGTTGGCGTGTGCCTGTTCGTTAGCAGTTCTTTCGGTTGACATAGATTGTAGTCTAAAGTCTCAGGTCGCAAGTCTCAAGTCATTACGACACTTTGAGGCTTGCGACCTGAAATTTTGGAATATCGGGTTTTTACTTTAAAGTTACCTGGACAAAGGTTTGTTTTGCCAATTTA
>DAORIL010000755.1:0-3184 GCA_035438525.1 Pyrinomonadaceae bacterium | reverse complement strand
AAAGCAGTTGATTAAAAAATTACTCATTATAATTAACATTTGAATTCTGTAAATTCTTTTCAAAAATGGTTATAATTATTGAAATGCATTTTTGGAGAATTAACTTTTTTGGACAACATTCATAATTGCGCTGCTGAAATACAACCTTTGACAGTTAAGAAAGTGGCGGTTGCTAACCTTCCCACCCAAATAGGTGATTTTAAAATTGCTGGTTATCGATCTTTAACCAGTTCTGAAGAATTTGTTGTTTTATATAAGGGAGAGCTAAAATCCGATACACCTACCTTAGTTCGTATTCATTCTCAATGTTTAACCGGAGATGTTTTCGGCTCTATTAAATGTGATTGTGGTCCACAACTTCATAAAGCAATGGAATTGATTGAAAACGAAGGACTTGGGGCAATAGTTTATCAACAACAAGAAGGACGCGGAATCGGTATAATAAATAAAATCAGAGCATATGCTTTACAAGATGAAGGAGCAGATACGGTTGAAGCCAACGAAAAATTGGGATTTGTAGTGGATGCCCGTGAATATCAACAATGTGCGGAAATTCTCTTTGATTTAGGACTGTGCCAAGTCAAAGTAATGTCAAATAATCCTGAAAAGATTCAAGCCTTAGAAGCAGCCGGACTAAAAGTTATTGAAAGAATTCCACTGGAAGTTGAAGCAAAGGAACCAGCCGCTCACTATATGAAAACAAAAAAAGAAAAACTTGGTCATTTGTTGGGTTCTTAGTTGTTTTTTAAAGGCAAAGATATTTTTTCAGATAAATTCTAGATCGCCCGAATCATCACTGATTTTTCCAACAATCATTTCGTTATATAGTAATTCTCTTTATTGGAAAAATTAAAATAACCTTTTAGTTTTTACTGATAAGCTGACAAGCCAAGTGCCAAATAGACCCCACATCACCAATAAAGCTAAAAAATTGAAAATAAAATTGCTGATCGCTCAAAAGAACTTATTTTTTGTAAAATTTTTGAATCTCGCTTAATCTTGATAAGTGTCAGAAAAAATCTATCGAGACTCAGTTCATAATATTATTCGCCTTAATACCGATACGGATGAAGGCAAACTTCTGGTTCGTCTGATCGATACGGCTGAGTTCCAGCGTCTGCGGCGGATCAAACAGCTTGGTTTGGCAAATTTTACTTATCAAGGTGCAGAGCATTCACGTTTTACGCATTCATTGGGAGCCTTACATCTTGCCACCCGAACCCTCTTTAAACTGCAAAATGCTTACAATATTTCCGATGATGCCCGAATTGCCGTCCGGTGTGCTGCCCTTTTGCATGATATTGGACACGGAGCCTTTTCCCACGTTATTGAAAGCGTCCTTAATTTTCATCACGAAGATTTTACGGTTGAAGCCGTTTTGAGCGATAAAACAGAAGTCGGGCAAGTTTTGTCTTCATTTTCTAAAGATTTAGCCAAAAATATTGCTGACATTATCAAAGGAACTTTTCGTCCCTTTGCTCTTTCTCAACTTGTTTCATCACAGTTGGATGTTGATCGAATGGATTATCTATTGCGCGACAGTTTGATGACGGGTGCAAAATACGGAATTTACGACCTTGAGTGGATTATAAAATCGCTCGAAATTGATGAGGAAAACGATCGGCTTTATGTTTCGGCAAGAGGAATTTATGCGGTCGAAGATTATCTACAAGCCCGTTATTATATGTTTCGGCAAGTCTATTTTCACCGCACTTTGCGTTCTGCCGAAGTTGTTCTCCGTTCGATTTTTAAACGCGGTTTGCAGCTTTTTGCGGAAGGAAAAGAAATTTGGTTTGCAGAAAAAACACCTTTTGCCAAAATTTTGCGTGGGGAGAAATTGACCTTAACCGAACATCTCGAATTAGATGATTCTGATGTCATATTCCATATTAAACAATGGCAAAATTCGGAGGACACAATTTTATCTGACCTTGCCAGGCGATTTTTGCATCGAAGGCTTTTTAAGGCTTTTGACCTTGATATGCCTGATGATGAGCGCGAAAATTTTTTGGCCAGCGCACGACAAATTGTTGAAAGTAACGGGTTTGACACTAACTTTTATTATGCCGAAGATACGGCCGGAGACGTTCCGTATTACTTTTATAACAAAGAAACAACGGCACCAAACAAATTGATCTATGTGGCTGATGGATATTCTCGTCCTGTAATTCGGGAAATTTCCGAAATCAGTGCTGCTGTGCGCGGGCTCCAACGCGGTTATCAAATTCATCGCGTTTGTTTTCCGCCCGAAGTTAAAAATGAAATTGCAAAACTTTATCACCAGTAGAAATGTGGGCGGTAGTCAGTGGTTTGTGGTCAGTATTTTTCTGTTTATCGGTCACTGCTCATTAATCACCGCATTTGCCCAGAAAATTGCTATTATCACGCCGGAAAAAACCTCTAATTCCGAAAAAATTTCTTCGCAATTAGCAGAAAAGTTTCAGACAATGGATGCAGATTTGGTTGAAATGGCCGTGAAAAGTCAAACCATTGAAAATATTTTTAACCTTTCTACCGAAGAATCTAAAACTCTGGCAAAGGCAATTGGTTGTGATTTTTTTATTCTCCTTAAATCTGAAAATCTGCCACGAACCTCGCTCACCAAACCTGTCTATTTTGAATCTTATGCTGCAATTTATTTAGTTAGTGCGCGAACCGGTCGTTTAGTCTTCTGGACGCTGAATAGTTTTGAAGGCAACAATCCAAATGTTGCAGACACACAACTTTTTGCCTCTATTCCTCAATTAAAAGACGAAATTTCACTTAATATAAAAAAGGCGGAGTCTACTGAAATTAATGAACAAGCCCCACAGCCATTAGAAGAACTGCCCGAGGAAAATTCAACCGAAGCAAAAAATTTTAAATCACCGCTACCTTTTAAACGTATTGTCCCCGTTTATAAACGCCTCGCTAATCTTTTCAGCATTACGGCAACCGTTGATGCCACAGTTGATTTGGACGAAAACGGTAAAGTGGTCAGAATCGAAATAACCCGTTGGGCAGGCTATGATTTGGATGAATCCGTAAAAGAAACCATCAACAAAATGGAATGGCGACCGGCTTCACGCAACGGAAAAACTTTGCCTATTCGGGTTTTATTGCGATACAATTTTAAGAAAATTGAAAAAGAGCTATCCGCTCATGCATGTGACCAGTTTGCGTGTGTGGGGCGAACAAGAGGAGG
>DAORIL010000754.1:0-3188 GCA_035438525.1 Pyrinomonadaceae bacterium | reverse complement strand
AATCTAACAAAATACGAATTTTAATTGCCGAAGATGAGCGCGGAGCAAGGATGGCTTTGGAAGTTGCGTTGCGTCTGAGCGGCTATGAAGTAACAGCGGTCGAAAACGGACAAAAAGCAATCGAAATCGGACAAAACAGTCACTTTGATTTGCTTTTAACTGATGTTTATATGCCGGTTATGGGCGGCTTGGATCTGGTCAATGAATTTCGCCGTTTCAGTCCGAAAACGCAAATTATTGTCATGACGGGACAAGGCTCTTTGGAGCTGGCAATTCAGGCAATTGCCCAAGGCGCATTTGATTTTATTGCCAAACCATTCAATATCGATGAAGTTTTAAGCCTTGTCCAGCGAGCCACCGAACAACATAAAACACAATCTTTAGCTGATAACGAAAACGATTTTTCCGCCTCCGGTATTATTGGTCATAGTCCGCAAATGGTTCGTGTCTATAAACTGATCGCTTATTCTGCCCGAACCGATTCGACAGTTTTAATTGAGGGCGAAACAGGCACAGGAAAAGAAGTTATTGCCCGCTCAATTCATAAAAATAGCGAGCGTTCGGCTAAACCATTCACCGCAGTTAATTGCAGTGCTTTGACCGAAACTTTACTTGAATCCGAATTGTTCGGCTATACCAAAGGCAGTTTTACCGGCGCCATGACCGACCGTCCTGGATTGTTTGAAAGCACAAATGGCGGCACAATTTTTTTAGACGAGATTAGTTCCGCCAGTCTTTCTTTGCAAGCCAGTTTGTTGCGCGTTTTGCAGGAAAAAGAAATTCGGCGGGTGGGAAGCAGCGAAACCCGCAAAGTTAATGTTCGAGTGATTGCCGCATCAAATTCAATTCTCGAAAAATTGGTCGAAAGCGGAGAATTTCGTTCCGATTTGTTTTATCGATTGAGCGTTTTGACGATTCCCATTCCGTCTTTGCGTGAACGAGGACGCGAAGACCTTGAATTGCTCATCCAACATTTTTTGAAAAAGAACGAAAAAGGTTCAATTTTGCAAATTTCCGAGCAAGCGATTGAACTGATGTCGCATTATGAATGGACTGGCAATGTCCGTGAGCTTGAAAATGCGATTGAGTATGCAGTCGCAACTTGCTCAAATAATCTAATTACGGAAAACGATCTGCCGCCGAGAATTATTCTCCAATCCGTCGCAGAAACCTCAAAAAGTAAAGGACATTCAAAAACTTCTTTAGCCGATGACCGCCCAACGCTCGAAGAACTTTCGCGCCGCTATGTTGCGCTGATCTTATCCGAAAATGACGGCAATAAATCACGGGCAGCAGATATTTTAGGCATCAATCGGCGGACGCTTTACCGTTATTTGGATTCGACTGATGAGTTAGAAAAAGATATTTAACGCAAAGACGCAAAGTCCACAAAGCCGCAATTTTTTTAATAATTTGTTTTTAAGTTTTCACTTTTTTTGTAAACCTTTGCGCCTTTGCTACTTTGCGTCTTTGCGTTAAATATTGTTTCAATGAAATTAAACCACCACACAATTTTCCAATGGTTGAGAATCGCCATCATTTGGCTGGTCAGTTTTGCTGTGGTTTTGGCAGTTTCGTGGTTTGCGCCTTCACTCTCAAACGCTTCGATAAATATGCTATTTCGGCTTCGCGGAGAACTTCCCGCCCCGGAAAATATTGTGATCGTGGCAATTGATGATGCCAGTTTGCAACGATTCGGCAAATTCCCTTGGTCGCGAAAAATAACGGCTGATTGTTTAGATAAAATTACAGCAGGAAAACCAAAAGCAGTTGGAATTGATGTCATTTATGCCGAAGAAAGCAATTTGGACGATGACGAAACACTTGCCAATTCAATCAAGAAAAACGGGCGAGTGGTCTTACCTGTTCAACTTTTTGAAAAATTTTCGCCAATGAATCCGACTCAAAAAGAAATCGCGTGGCTCAATCCGATTCAAGAATTTGACCAATCTGCTGCCGCCAAAGGTCATGCCCACGCCGCGCCCGATGTTGACGGAACTTTGCGAAGCGTTCAACTTAGTAAAACCGATGATCGAGGAAATCGGTTTTGGGCTTTCGGATTGGAAACCTTGCGCGTTGCCGAACAAATCCAACCGAATGATTTTGAAGAAAAACCGGACATTTTGCGGTTTGGAATTTATCAAATTAAAATTTTTCCGGATGAAAACGGAAGAGATACCGCGCCAGTTGGAGTTCAGATGATTCGCCCCAACGAAATGTTGATAAATTATATCGGCACGACTAAATCCTTTCATTACTATAGTTTTGCTGATGTTTTAGATGGAAAGATTCCGCCCGAAACTTTTGCCGATAAAATCGTTTTAATTGGTGCGACTTCCCCTACTTTGGGCGATTCCCAAGTCACACCTTTTATGCATTACGCCGCCGCAAACGACAAAGAAGGCGGTCAGGCGATGCCCGGTGTCGAAGTTCATGCCAACATTATCAACACCATTAAAAGTCATTTATGGCTCGGATTCTTGTCGCAATTCTTTGAATTTTGCTTGTCGTTATTGGTAATTTTCGGGGTAACTATAGGCGTAAAATTGATTGATGGATGGCAACAGGTTTTGATTCTTGGGCTGATTCTTTTAACAATTATCATCGGCAGTTTATTGGCTTTTAATCGTCTAAATTTGATTTTGCCTTTACCCGAAATGTTGACGGCTTTTTTGCTGGCAGTTCCGTTATTTTTGATTGATCGTTCCTTGGCGGCAAGCCGTGATTTGGATATAAAATTACATCGTTTAGCCGAAGTTCAAAATGAATTACTTCTTGATACAAACGTTGAAAATACTGATGTTACGCTCCAAACAAAATTAATTCCGCACAACCTGGAATGGAAATTACGGGCAGTTGACGATATTGCAGCGCGGCTGCTTTCGCGAATGAGTTTTATTAGTCGCGTTTTAGGCGGAATGAGCGAGGGAGTGATTGTTGCAGACACCAAAAATCAAGTCGTTTTTGTCAATCATTCATTGACTCAAATGTTTGAGATTGAGCCGCAAAATTTTATTGGACAAGACTTTTCAGATTTTTTCCTGAACCGAAAAATTTTCACCAAACTCGAATTGGAAAAAACCGTTGAGCAAGTTTTAAAAGGCGCGCATTTTGAAAAAGAATTTGAGTTGTCAGCAAATAATAAACTTCATTATTTTCTCCGTTTTGCTCCGGTTACAACTGAAAAG
>DAORIL010000753.1:0-3193 GCA_035438525.1 Pyrinomonadaceae bacterium | reverse complement strand
GATAGCGAACTGCAGGCGAAGGTTACAACGTCAAGCCACACTTGCAGCAATACCATACATCTTTTTCAGTTAAACCTCGGTTTTGCAGATCTTTCGCCCCTGCCGCGCGGTTATCTTCCGATGCTTCGGATGCTTTATAAAGCGCATCATATCCGCCTGCAATTACCCCTTGAACCAAATCATAGGAAACACCAAAAGTTGGCGGAATTTCGCTGGCATCCAACACCCCTAATCGACCGGATGTGCCTGTTCCGACATAAAATAATCGTCCGCCGTTTTTCAATCTTTCGACAATTTTATCAATTGCTAACGCGACTTCGGGCAAAACTTTTTCGACTGCCAAGGCGACTAATTTATCTTCATTGTTAATTAGACTTATAGCCTCAAGCGTTGAAACTTGGTCAATATTGGCAGTATTCGGATTTTCTTGTTCAGTAATAGGTAACATTTAATAAAGCGTAAAGGAATATTGAAGAGTTTTGGTCACAGTATAAGCAACTCCATCTTTTATTTGCGGTTCAAAATTTATTCTTTTAGCTGCACTAATAGAATTATTAGTTAAGCCAAAAGGTAATTTACTGACAATAGAAACTGCCCCGATGTTTCCGTTTGTAAGAAATGTGACACGCAGAGTTACCGTTCCCTGAATTCCATAAATTCTGGCTAGATCGGTATAACCTGGTCTTGGTTTTGAAAGAATTTTTAATGGAGAGGTCTGTTTCCCGGTAGTTGAGGACGGAGAACCCGCGCCAACCCCATTTCCTGACCCACCTGAACCACTGCCTGAACCTTGCCCGCTTCCTTTACCACCCCCTGAATCTGCATCGGGAGATGTTTTAAATTTTTCAGCCATTATGGTTGCAGGAGATTTTGTAAATTGTGAATCTTCTATTTCACGAAACTTTATCGAAGAAAAAAAACGGTCAGAATCTGCATTCACCTCATTAACGCCAAAAGTGTGAAAAATATAGGCGCGTTTTTGGGTATGGACAAAGACAATTTTATGAAAAAAATCTTCGGAATCTTTAAAAGAATATTGTTCACCAGTGAAATTTCCAATTTTTATCGGAGCAGGTTTTGCCGCATTATTTGCGATAAAAGCCTTTAACTGGGTAAAAGGTATTTCAACCAAATTACCATTTGCCTGATCGATTACTTCGGAAAAAACGTAATAAAATGTGCCACTAAATTCAGTTAGATAACGAGCAGAAACATAGATTTTATTTTTATTAGGATCGTCAATTATTCTAAAATCTTCTTCAAAATCCTTTGGAATTTCAACCGAAAACTCATCTTTTGGGCTATTGTAAATTTTCCAATTTGCTGTATTTTGAGTTTGAGCAAAAAGGATTGTTGAACAAATTAAAAGGTAAATGATTATTGCGATTTTTTTCATCGTTTTTCTCAATTCTTTGTATAAATCTGAAACGCCATCAAAGCTGCCGCATATCCTGGAGATTTTTGTGTTTCACTCATAAAAGCTTTTGGTGCAATAGATTGAACTTTTTCCATCAGTGGTTTGGTAATTAGTTCTTCGGATTTGAAAACGCTGCCAACTTTGCCAATTGGAAATTTTCGTCTTTGCAGTTTTAATTTTTGAATGACCGCAGTTGCTGCTAAACCTAATTCCTGCCCTGCTTCGGTCAAAAGTTCCTGAGCAACCTCATCACCTTCGTTGGCGGCTTGCGAGACATATTGGGCAAAACCTGCGATTCTGGCATTATCAACTTGCGGAGCATAAATCGCAACAGATAAATCTTCCAAACGTCCGGCACGAAAATAATCAACAGCATAATCGCTTAATTTAGTTGGTTTTCCGCGCCCGTCCGAAGATTTAGCAATTGTCTGCAAAGCCCGCCGGGCAATTCCCGCGCCGCCGCCTTCGTCTCCCGCAAGGGGTCCCCAACCGCCCGCCGAAGCCATTTCGCCTTTGGCGTTTCTTCCCATACAAACTGAACCCGTGCCGGCAATAATTACTAATCCTTCTTTGCCTTCGGTTGCAGCATACAGAGCAATTTCAGCATCGGTTGTCACTTCAACTTTACGGATGCGGAGAATTTCCCGAAAACGATTTCGGATCAAATAGCGCAAGTCCTCGCGCCGGACTCCGGCTAATCCGAGTTGGGCAGAAACAATATCGCCTTTGCTCCGGTCAGCAGAATCGCAAGCCTTTTCGATGCTCGCGAAAATATTTTTGATGGCATTTTCAACCCCGACACGCAAAGGATTTCCCGCACCCGTAACTCCTTCGCCAAGAATGATTTTATCCTCGTCAATTAAAACTGCATGCGTTTTAGTTCCGCCACCATCAACGCCCAAGTATAAATTATGAGAATTTTTTTTACTTTTCATTAAAAATTATGTTCTATTTTAACGACACTTGACATATAATTGAAACTAAAAGATTTTATTAACTCAATAACATTTGCTGATTGGTATAAAGGAAACAAATAACCATAATAAGTAGCTATGGAAATAAGACAACTTCGAGCTTTCGTAGCGATTGCGGAAGCCAAAACATTTACAGCCGGCGCAAAGCGGGTCCACGTCACACAAGCGGCAATTTCGATGCAGATTCGTCAAATCGAAGATGAGGTTGGAGTTCCTCTTTTTATCAGAACGCCGCGTCGGGTGATTTTAACCGAAGCAGGTGAAAAATTACTGGAAAGGGCGCGAAAGATTTTGCGTGAGCATGACACGGCTTTACTTGAGATTGCTGAAATTGCCGGAGCTGAACATGGAAGGTTACGTCTGGGGAGTGCTTCGGCTATGTTTGCAACGATGCAATTACCTTCGATTCTGCAAAAATTAAAAGAAAAATTTCCCCAAGCCGAAATAACTGTTAGTTCGGGAACCAGTGCGGCTTTGGTCGAAAAAATTATGCACGGTGATATTGATGTTGCATTCGTTTCACTTCCGGTCGAAGCCGCCAATATTCAAACTGAATTACTTTTTAGCGATGAAATTTGTGCGATTGCACATCCTTCGCATCCTCTTGCAAAACAAAAAGTAATCAGCGTTGCGACACTTGCTGCCGAACAACTGATTTTAGGCGAACAAGGCGGAAATACCCGCCGCCAAATTGATGAATTTTTCTCGCAAGTTGGTGTTAAACCGCACGTTGTAATGGAGCTTTCACGCCAGGAAGCAATCAATCAAATGGTCGAAAACAATATGGGCGTGGGAATTGCCG
>DAORIL010000752.1:0-3195 GCA_035438525.1 Pyrinomonadaceae bacterium | reverse complement strand
CCCACAATAGGCATCATTATCAATAAAGTCAAGGCTCCCGGTAAAAGGAGCATTCCGGCGTTGGTGGCGCTGTAACCTAATAAAGTTTGAGCGAAATAAGGGACGACAAAGGTTGATCCGAAAATGACAAACCGCACCGTGAAAATTAAAACGCAGGAAATTGCAAAATTTCGATTTTTGAATAGTGAAATATCAACTGCGGGTTTGTCCTGATAATATTCCCACGTAAATCCAATCATGATTGCAAAAACTGCAACGGTGGTTGCCATCAGAATAAAATTTGAATCGAACCAGCCAAGTTTATTGCCTTCTTCTAAAACCAATTCAAACGCACCAAAGCCGATCACGACCAAAATGATTCCAATCCAATCGATTTTTCTTCCAACTTTGAGTAACTCCAAGCGGCTTTGTTTTGATCTTTCGGATTCATTGACTAAGTTTCTAACCAAAATATAGGACAAAATTCCAATCGGGATATTGATAAAGAAAATCCAGTGCCAACTATAGGTGTCGGTAATCCAACCGCCCAAAGTTGGACCGATGACAGGTGCAGAAACAATTCCAAAGGCATAAATTGAAAAAGCCCGCCCCAGTTTTTCGGGCGGAACGAGGTCGGCAATCATTGCTTGTTCACTGGTGGCAAGTCCGCTTCCGCTTAACCCCTGAATTATCCGAAAGAAGATCAGCATTCCAAGGTTGGTCGAGATCCCGCAAAAAAAAGAACTTACAGTGAAAATTATGACGCACATTTGATAATAATTCTTGCGTCCAAAATAGATCGCCAACCAACCGCTAATTGGCAAAATCATTGCATTTGCAATTAAATATGAGCCGATTATCCAAGAAGTTTCCGCTGGAGTTGAGGACAGATCGCTGGCAATTCGGGGTAATGAAACATTAACCACGGTTGAATCCAAAACCTCCATAAATGTGGCTATAGTTAGGATTATGATGGAGATATAGGGGTGGATGACAATGGATCTAGGCTCAGAAGTGCTAGGTTCACTAATTTGAGCGGACATTTATTTCACCTTAACCTTTGGGACAACTGACATTCCGGGAACGAGCAATTTTAAACGGTCATCGGTTTCGTCAAAACGAATTTTGACCGGAATTCTCTGCACAACTTTGACAAAATTACCACTGGCATTTTCCGGCGGTAAAACGCTAAAACGTGAACCGGTTCCGGCTTGGAAACTATCAACCGTTCCGTTCAAAATAAGATTTGGATAAGCATCAACATAAACCAAAACCGTTTGACCTGGTTTAATATTGGCGATTTGAGTTTCTTTGAAATTAGCAACAACCCAAATTTCTGGTTGGGATACTGCCAACAATGCTTGTTCAGATTGCACAAGTTGTCCTTCCTGCACATTTTTATTGGAGATGAAACCATCCTCTGGCGCATAAATTTTAGTGTAAGAAAGTTCAAGTTCGGCTTGGCGAAGAGCAACTTCAGCTTGTGCAATTTTAGCATCAGAATTACTCACTTCCGATTCTTCGACCGCAACTTGTTCGGGTAAAGATTGAGCTTCCTGCACGCGTCCAAATGATTCATTTGATTGAGATTGCGCGGTTTCGATCTGTGTTTGAGATTGTTTTAGATCATTTTCGGCGGTCCGGACATTTGCTTTGGCTTCATTGATTCGTGCATTTGCAACATTAATTTGCTGACGCAACGAATTTAAATTTGCCTGAGCAATCTCAATTTGTTTTTTGGCAGATTCAAAATTGCTTTTGGCTTGGCCCAGCTCAGCTTTCGATTGTTCGACGGTTTGTTTTGCAACATCACCCGCATTAAAAAGCGTTATATTTCGCTCATACTCAATTTGGGCAACTTCTAATTTTGCTTCCGAGGCAGGAACCTGGCTTCGGACTTGAGCTAAAGTTGCTTCAGCGGCTGGAATTTGCGTTTGGATTTGGAGCAAGGCTGCTTCAGCGGTTTTAACTTGATTCTGCGCTTGAATGATAGAATTTTCTTTGGAATCAGTTGAAAGTTTTGCTTGATTAATGATGGTTTTAGCCGTGTCAAAATTTGAAACGGCTTGGTTTAGATTGGCTTTGGCAGTTTTTCTGGTTAGGGCAACATTTGCCAAAGATTTTCCGCGTTGGGCTTGGGCGGCGCGTAATTCGGCTTTTGCTTTTTCGACCTTTGCCTCAAATTCACTAGGGTCAAGCTCGATTAATAAATCATTTTTTTTTACATATTGATTTTCTTTAACATGAATTTTGACAATATGTGCGGAAATTTTTGGACTGATTTGGACAATATTTGCTTCGACAAAAGCATCGTCAGTCGTTTCAAATTGGCGGGTATAGAGCCAGTAAATTAACCCGCCGATTACGGCAATTACGACAATCCCACTGACCACATAAATTGGGGCACGAGAACGTTTTGGTTGGGAATTTTTTTCTTTCGCCGGATCTATTATTTTTGAATCTTTTATTTCTTCGTCTTGAAGAGACATTAACTACCTCAATGACTTTTGGGATTTGGGGCAACTTAGAAAATATTCAACAAACCGTGATTGTTTGTCAAATTAGAAGTTATATAAAAAATTGAATTAGGAAAAAGCAAAAGTAGTTTGAAAAGATTTTGAAGTCCTTCAAATTAAGCTTTTTTACTTTTCCCAAATGTATGTTCAATAACCGATTGCTTCTCCATCTCCTCTGGCATCAATTGCCCCAAGCCGAACTCCTGTTTTTTCTTCAATTGCTATTCCGGTCGCTTGAGCAACATAGGCCGGTTTTTCCATAAATTTATGTCCTAATTTTTCCAACGCTTGACGGGTGTCGTTGGACATTCCAAAAGGCTCCCACATAATTTCGTCAGGCAACCATTGATGATGAATTCTTGGAGCGTCAATCGCTTGTTGAATATTCATATCATGGTCAATCATATTGATGACGGTTTGCAAAACTGCATTGATTATTCGCGGTCCGCCCCGTGCACCAAGAGCAAACCACGGCGAGCCGTCTTTTCGCAAAACAATGGTCGGAGTCATCGAAGAAAGCGGACGTTTTCCGGGTTCAACTTTATTTTTCTCTCCTTGAATTAAACCAAATAAATTCGGTTTTCCGGGACGTGCGGCAAAATCATCCATTTCATCATTTAATAAAACTCCGGTTCCTTTGGCAGTATTTTAGCCGGCTACTTTAGTACTATGAAGCTTTGGTTGCGTCGCACACTGGAGC
>DAORIL010000751.1:0-3198 GCA_035438525.1 Pyrinomonadaceae bacterium | reverse complement strand
TATTGATTTGCACTTAATTCACGAAGTTACAACTCCGCAAGCCTTTGAAGGACTTAAACTTGCGGGTAGAAAGGTGCGCCGTCCCGATTTAACTTTCGGAACGCTTGACCATTCAATTCCAACTATCAATCGTCATCTTCCATACAACGACAAAATTGCCGAGTTACAGGTCGAAACTTTGCGGCAAAATGCAAAAGATTTTGGAGTCAGACTTTACGATCTAGACCGTATTGAACAAGGAATAATTCACGTTTTTGGTCCTGAACAGGGTTTAACGCAACCGGGATTCACCATCGTTTGCGGAGATTCGCACACAGCAACGCACGGTGCTTTTGGAGCGTTAGCTTTCGGAATTGGAACAAGCGAAGTTGAACACGTTTTAGCTACACAATGTTTGATCCAGAAAAAATCAAAAAATCTGCTAATAAAGGTTGATGGCGAATTGCCTTACGGTGTTACGGCAAAAGACATTATTCTGGCAATTATCAACGAAATTGGAACTGATGGCGGAAACGGTTATGTAGTTGAGTTTGCGGGAGATACAATTACAAATCTTTCGATGGAAGGGAGAATGACGGTCTGCAATATGACCATCGAAGGCGGGGCACGAGCCGGTTTGATTGCTCCGGATGAGAAAACTTTTGCCTATCTAAAAGAGAAACCGTTTGCCCCAAAAGGCGAAGAATGGGAAAAAGCCGTCGAATATTGGCAAACTTTGAAAACGGATGAAGGCGCAGCTTTTGACAGAATTGTTGAGATAAAGGCGGAAAATCTTGCCCCTTATGTAACCTGGGGAACTTCCCCCGGAATGTCCGTCAAAGTTACCGAGACAGTTCCTGAATTATCTCAAGCTAAAGACGAAACTGAGCGAAAATATTTTGAACAAGCCTTAAAATATATGGCACTTGAGCCTTCGCAAAAGATTGAGGACATTACAATTAACCGTGCTTTTATTGGAAGCTGCACCAATTCACGAATCGAAGATTTACGCGAAGCAGCTAAGATCGCCAAAGGCTACAAAGTCAGTGAAAAGGTGAGCGCAATGATCGTTCCCGGCTCAATGATTGTCAAAAAACAAGCCGAGGATGAAGGTCTGGCAAAGATTTTTGTCGAAGCCGGATTTGAATGGCGTGATGCCGGATGCTCAATGTGTCTTGGAATGAACGAAGACATTTTACAGCCCGGCGAGCGTTGCGCATCGACCAGTAACCGTAATTTTGAAGGTCGCCAGGGACGCGGCGGCAGAACACATCTCGTTTCTCCATCGATGGCGGCAGCCGCAGCGATTGCCGGACATTTTGTTGATGTCCGAAATTGGAAATTTAAAGATTAGTTTAGAAAGTTACGGAAGTGGTAGAAGTTTAGGAAGGTGGTAGAAGTTTAGAAAGGAGATTATTTGTTTTTACTTCCCAAACTTCCCTAACTTCCCTAACTTCCCTAACTTCCTAAGCTTCCCTAACTTCCCTAACAAAATGAACAAATTTACAACACACACAGGTTTAGCAGTTCCGCTGTATCAAGCAAATATTGATACGGACCAAATTATTCCAAAACAGTTCCTGAAAAGTATTAAACGCACCGGATTTGGCGCAAATCTTTTTAATGATTGGCGTTTCAATGCTGATGGAACTCCAAATGAAGATTTTGTTTTGAATAAACCAAAATTTGAAGGTGGCTCAATTTTGCTGGCAGGAAAAAATTTTGGCTGCGGAAGCTCGCGCGAACACGCTCCTTGGGCTTTGGAGGATTACGGTTTTCGAGTGGTTATTTCCTCGGCTTTTGCCGACATTTTTTATAATAATTGTTTTAAGATCGGACTTTTACCGATAATTTTGCCGGAAGAACAAGTTGCCGAATTAGTGAAAAAGTCAGAGAATTTGGAAGATTATCACCTAACCATTGATTTAGAAAATCAAAAAATCACCGATGAACAAGGATTTGAAACGGCTTTTGGTGTAGATGAATTTCGCAAATTTTGTTTAATCAACGGTTTGGATGATATTGGTTTAACCTTGCAACACGCTGATAAAATTACGGTTTATGAGTCAAATCGACCGGGTTGGTCAAATCTGTAGCCACAAACATCATTTCAAAACCCTTCTTTAATTAAGACATTTGACACTTGAATTTGAGAAAGTTACCATCATTTATTAAAAATTTGGTAACTTCTTTGTTTTATTGCCAAAAAAAAGGTTATAATTCCCCAAGTTATTCCTACTCTTTTCTATGGGTTTTTCAACGATTGCTATACATGCCGGAAATGAGCCTGACAGCGCGACAGGCGCAGTCAGTGTGCCGATTTATCAAACCTCTACTTATGCCCAGGACGGATTGGGAAAACATAAGGGTTACGAGTATGCGCGAACACAAAATCCGACCCGTTCTGCGCTTGAAAAAAATATTGCCGCCTTGGAAGGTGCAAAATTCGGATTCGCTTTTGCTTCGGGAATGTCTGCTACTGATGCCGTTTTAAAATTGGTCAAAGCGGGCGATCATGTTCTATTGGGTGATAACACCTATGGCGGAACTTATCGGCTTTTTGCTCGTGTGTTGGCAAATTACGGAGTTGAGTTCGATTTAGTTGATACAACTGATATTTCCAAAGTCGAAACTTCTTTCAAACCAAATACCAAAATGGTTTTTGTTGAAACTCCGACCAATCCCGTGATGAGTGTGACTGATTTGAAAGCTGTTTCAGATGTTGCCCACGCCAACGGAGCCAAAGTTGTTTGTGACAATACTTTTATGTCACCCTATTTTCAACAACCACTTGCTCTTGGGTGTGATATTGTCGTTCATTCAACTACAAAATATTTAAACGGACATTCGGATTCAATTGGCGGTTTTGTTGCTTTGAACGATGAGGAAGACGCAAATTGGATTCAATTTATTCAAAATTCAGTTGGAGCAATTCTTTCCCCGTTCGATTCATTCTTAGTTTTACGCGGAACCAAAACTTTAGCGGTCAGAATGGAAGCACACGACAAAAACGGGCGTCAAGTTGCTAATTTTTTAGCCGAACATCCTCGGGTTAGTAAGGTTTATTATCCAGGATTGGTTTCACACCCGCAGCACGAATTAGCCAAACGCCAGCAAAAAGGTTTTGGCGGCATGGTTGCATTTGAAACAGGTTCGTTAGAAAACGCAAAAAAAGTTTTGGAAAACGTCAAATTATGTATTTTAGGAGAAAGTCTTGGC
>DAORIL010000750.1:0-3198 GCA_035438525.1 Pyrinomonadaceae bacterium | reverse complement strand
ACAGGATCTAAATGGAAATTTGTATCTAGGAACTGTTCGCGGCGTTGATCGTTTATCTCCTGAAACTGGTCAGATTCAACATTTCTCAATTGCGGACGGTTTAGCTACAGATTTTGTAGTAGATTCAATCTGCGACAAAGATGGAACCATCTGGTTTGCGACTCTTAACGGTTTATCAAAGTTAGTTCCGAAAACAACTGAAAAAAAAACTGCTCCGCAAACCTGGATCAACAAATTAAAAATTGCCGGTGAAACAAAGCCCCTGTCCGAATTCGGCAGCAAAAGTGTCGAAAATCTTGATCTCTCCGCCAACGAAAACAATTTGCAAATAGAGTTTTTCGGGCTTAATTTTGATCCGGCAGGCACCCTGCGTTATCAATTTTTATTAGAAGGAGCAGATCAGGATTGGAGTCCGCCAAACGAACAACAATCCGTTTCTTATGCTAATCTTCAACCCGGCACTTATCGTTTTCTGGTGCGTGCTGTCAACAATGTAGGGGTCGTCAGTGAAAACCCTGCCGTAATTTCGTTCAAGATCAATCCGCCGTTTTATCGCACCTGGTGGTTTATTACGCTTTCATTTTTGATGTTGGCAGGATCGGTTTTCGCCCTTGACCGTTATCGTGTTCGCAAAACCAGACAGATTGAAAATGCACTGGCTCAGTCAAAAGAAAGCGAAATCCGTTTTCGCACCCTCGCCGACACGGCTTCGGATGGGATTCTAACAATTGACACAGACAGCAACATCATTTTTGTTAATCAGGCAATTGAAAAAGTTTTCGGTTATTCAGCCGAAGAATTGATCGGCAACAAAATGACGATGTTAATGCCCGAAAGGATGCGCGGTGGACACGATGCAGGGATAAATCGTTATTTATCAACTAATAAAAAGAACATCAATTGGGAAGGTGTGACTCTGCCGGGATTGCACAAAGATGGACACGAAATTCCGCTCGAGGTTTCATTTGGCGAATTTGAACGCGAAGGGAAAAGATATTTTACCGGAATTGCCCGCGATATTTCCGAAAGAAAGCGTGCGGAAAAGGCCTTACAGGAAGCACGCGAAGAGAAATTCCGCGAACTTGAACGGGTTCGCACCCGCATTGCGACTGATTTGCACGACGACATTGGTTCTTCACTCACGCAAATCGCTGTTTTGTCAGAGGTTGCCCGTGGTCAAGCCCATCATTTGCAAGCCGAAAATCTTTCAACTCCGTTGGAAAGAATTAAAGGCGTTTCTAAAGAATTGGTTTCTGTCATGAGCGACATTGTTTGGGCAATCAATCCGAACAAAGATTTTTTGCACGATCTAATTCAAAGAATGCGCCGTTTTGCTTCAGATGTTTTGACGGGACGCGGCATCAAATTTGAATTTCAAACGCCCGAAATTGAGGATGATATGCAACTTGGCGCAAACATCCGCCGCGAGTTTTTTGCGATTTTCAAAGAGTCTGTCAACAACATTGTCAAATATTCCGAAGCTACGGAAGTTAAAGTTTATTTTCAAATCAAAGACGATTGGCTGATCCTAAAAATCGAAGATAACGGCCAAGGTTTCGATACAGACGAGATCCTGAGCGAAGATTTTAGACCTGAAATGGGCGGAAACGGATTAGTTAATATGCGCCGCCGAGCCAAAGATTTGGGCGGAAACTGTGAAATTCATTCGGAAATAAATCACGGCACAAAAATTATGCTCAAAATCCCATTACATCTGCAAGAAAATGTTTTGGCAAACTAAATTTTCACCTACCCAAAAACCACCCATTTTTTATCAAAGCCTTTCAAGAAAAATCCGTGCAACACAATAAATCGAATTAATCCAACAATTACAGCACACTATTGCTCTTTTTTTTTCTATCAAATGGGCGGGGTGAATTGTTTTGTTTTTTCGTATTCTATCAATGTCATTAAGGAAATCTTGGTGATTTCAAAAACGAATATTTATACAAAAAAGGAGAAATAATAAAATGCCGGAATTAACATTAGTAGCACCAAATACAGCGAATAATAAACGAGTCTTGCGAAAAGGAATGCAAGGAGAAGATGTCAAATATATGCAGGATATTTTAGGCGAACTAAATAAGTATTATAAGTTTTGCCCGACTAAAAATCTCAAAGTAAACGGATATTTTGGAAATGAAACGGAAAAAATGCTTAAATTTTTCCAATATTGGGTGGATCTGGAATATTACTATTGTTATTTTGAAAAAAATACCAGCAATGCAATGGAAACTACCTACGAAGAATATCTGGATAATATGCAAATGCAAGTGCTTTTTGCCAAAACGAAAAAAGCAATTGATGACGCAGCGAATAAGCCAGACCCATTTGACAGATATTAGTTAGGTAAAATCCACTATCAGATTCAAAGACCGACAATTTTGTTGGTCTTTGCCGTTTTTTTTTAGCTTTTAAAATCCAATCTCACTATCCAAACCCCACCCTTTTTTATTAAAATTTTTTAGTTCAAAGTTTACAGACAAGCCAGCAATTTCCCACAATTCGTTTATACACAGCATTTAATAATTTAAAGGCATTTTATAAGTTACTACCCAAGCGGATAGCGTAGATTATTTTTTCTTTTTGTAATCTATTAGCCTCATCAGGCAGATTTTGATGATGAAAAAGTAATTATTTATATCAGGGAGAATTTATAAAATGGCGAGACAATTAATGGAAGTTCCAAATTTACCGTATGTAAACCGCATTCTTCATCAAGGAATGACGGGAAAAGATGTCAAAGCAGTTCAAGAAAGATTAGATACCTTAAATGCTTTTTACAAATTTTGTCCGGTTCCTGAATTGGATTGCACCGGCACTTTCGGTAAAACCACACAGAAATTTGTCACATTTTTTCAAATTTTTGCGGATTTATGCACTGATGGCTGGGTTGACAAAGCGACTGCCGACTCTTTAGAGGATTATTTTCAAGCGGTAGGGCGATATTATGCAGGTTAATATTAAACAATCAATTTAGGAATTTCTTAAGAATTTATTTCAACTCTTTTTAAATTGACGGGTCTAAATCCCGTCTTTTTTCTTTTTTAAGATTAAACCTGCCCAAATAGGCGGGGACAGATTTTGAGAATAAACATATAGTAATAATTGTTAGGATTATGAGAGGCTTTTATGTTACAAAATAAGGCAACAATAATGGCAGAAACTGAAAATAAAACGATCAGAACCATCATCGTC
>DAORIL010000749.1:0-3201 GCA_035438525.1 Pyrinomonadaceae bacterium | reverse complement strand
TGCGCCTGCCACTGCTTTCATTACATCCTCATACATCGGACGCAAATTCGGCAAAAGAATCTCGGTGAACATCAATTCCGGTCCCGTTTTAATGTCCATTAAACGGCGCACCAAATCGCGGTCTTCAGGATCAACATTTGGTCGAAGCGGAGAAATTTCAAAGCCGAGCATCTCAAACTTTTCCCGAAATGCTTCCATTACATTAAATTTTACCTCGTGACCGCGTTTTCTTAATTCCAAACCAAGCGCAACTTTCGGGTGAATATCGCCCAGCGAACCAAAGGTAGATAAAACAATTTTTGCCATAAGAATCAAATGCAAATTCAGAAAATTTCACAAATATTTCATGAAGAAATAATTATTTTCCTTCCTTCGTGTTTTCTTCGTGTTCCTTCGTGGATGAATTTTTTTTGCGCTCTGTAATTTGAAAACGGATGCTGACAAAGAAGCAAACCGCGCCGATAACTGCCGAAACAAAAACGCCGTCCATATTGTTTCGCCACAAAAAAAATGCAGCAACTCCAAGCAGAACTGCCGCTAAAATTTTGAAAATCAACTCAAGATTAGACATATTTTTATAATCTCAAATTATTGGAAAATTAATAAGTAGAAACGCACTGTAATTCGCCAAAAGGAGTTGCTTTCATAGTTTGGAGGTCTAATCTGAAAGGCTTAAGCCAATCGACACCAAGTCCTTCTTTCTTCCATTTTTTAGCATTCGGACAATTTTTTGCCAATCCTTTTTGTTTTGTCCATTCATCGTAGAGTAAATATTTGCCTTTGGAAATCTGCATTCCTTTCCCCCATTCGGTATGTTCTTTTTCAAAGATTTTTTTCTTTGAAATTAAATCGAAAATAAGGAGAATTTCGGAATCCGGAGTAATACTCAGATTAACAAAAAGCCAGTTTCCTAAAAGGCTGTTTTCGACTGAATTTATTTCTTCTTTTCTGGTATATGAGAAAATTGAATTACCTGAATCCTGACAATTTTCTTTCGGGGATAATGCAGCATTACGCGTAAAAGCCTGGATTTTATTAAAATCATTTTTGCCTTCCTTTAGGACCTCATTTTTAACCACAAATTTTTCAAAGACCAGACAGTCATTTGAATCCTTACTTTCGGTATAAAGCGGTTTTTCGGTGCCTTTGATAAAATTATCATCTTGGGCAAAATTAAGATTAACGGCAAAAGCTATGATTAATATTAAAAATAAACATTTGCCCGATAAATTTAAGTTTTTCATTATATTTTTCTCGGTAAATTCCAAATAGTTTTTTAGAAAAATCTCTCACAAATTAAATCATCTTTTCGATAAAATTGCTGTAATCATCTCGCATCGGTAGTTCGTAATCAATCTTGATGCGTCTGCGGGTTGCCAAAACTTTTTCACCTGTTAGTTTATTGACCGCTTCTTTTTCGTAAGTTTCCCAATAAAGCCCCGTCCCGCGTTTTTGCCAAAGAGGTAAGTCATTAAAATTGATTCCGCGTTGAAATAAAAGTTCGTTTTTCTCTCCAACCGACATTTTTTCAAGTATTTTCGTGGCTTGTTTGACAGTTTTGCCTTCTTTTCGCAAAGTCCAATAACACCAAGCATTGAGCGAATTGCGATGCGCGTCTTCGTTACGCCAACGAAAATAGTCACAGACCAAATTAAGGGTTGGAAGTTCGGAAATCCGACAATCAAAACATCCCATATCGCCAAGCAGAAGTGAAAATTTTGCACTAGCTTCGCCAGCGAGAACCGAATTAAATTTGCGTAATTTGCGGTCAAATGTAGTAATTTCAGGCGAAAAGAGGAGGGAAATTTCGTCTGATTGAGTATAGCCGAAAATCACATCAAAACCGCAATTCATCAAATGTTTAGTAGTTTCGACCATCATATCCCGCATCTTTTCGTCAAAAGGTGCTTCAAATTGATGTAGTTCTTTGGTCAAACGAGTAAAACTTCTGCCGTCGAGTCTGGCAACCATAAAAACTTTGGGCAAAACACAAATATCGTGAGCAGTTTCAAAGACGCGCATTTTCGCGTCTAATTCGTCAAATTTCATAAGTTAAGAATCTATTAAATCAGAATCATTCTTTTTAGTTTCGCCGTCCGCCAAATCATACCAGCGTTGCAAACCGAATTTGACCGCGCCCCACGCATCTTGACCTGCGACACGAATAAAAAGTTCTTTAATTTTTTGGCGATTGACCAATTCTTTTTGACTCAAAAGAAAAACTGCATCCTCTTGGTCTTTGAATCTTCCAGCGATATATTTCAAAATCACCAACCATTCAGGAGTTAAAATCGGAATGCTTTTGAGAATAACTGAATCTTTCAAGGCTTCTTGATAAAATTTTTTGGCTTCATCATTTCGCAAAATCCAATCTATCGAAACGGCTTGTTTGGAAGTTTCTACTTTGAAATGGTCTCCGCCTTGTTTCAGATGCCCAATAATTTCGGATTGAGCTAACGGAAGTTGGCTTGAGGCAATAATATCAACATCTTTGGTTAATCGCGGACTGCCGTAAATAACCATCGCAATTCCGCCACATAAAGCCCATTTTATTTGGTGTGAATCAGCAATTTCACCAACCTTTTCAATGGCTTGCAAGGCAGAATCGCCATCAAGTAAATCAATTGTCAGTTTATCTTCATTCATCTTTCCATTTCTCAACTACAAATTTGCTCCCGCAGGCGGCGGCGCGCTGCCTCCGCCGAGCGGGCAGGGGAGCGTGGCGACGGCGAGCATCAGCTACCTCGGACGCGACGGCAAGCACTACCAGGACTCGGTGGACTTTGGGAGCTGGCAAAAGGACAAGCAGGGGCCGCTGCCGCTCGGACTTGTGCGCGGGCGGCTCCTCATCGATGAGATCACGACGCTCAAGAGAGCGTCCGAGCTGCACCTGCAGAAAAATGATCAGGAAGGCGCCTACCGTCTGGTGCACGCCCTGCACCAGCGCTTTGTGCAGAGCAAGGTCTCGGGTCTGGAGAAAGAGCTCTCTACGATCGCCAAGCTCGATGAAACGCTGACTCGCCTGAGCGGCCACAAAGGCGAGGCGCCCACCGTCGTCTCCCGGCGCGACGGCGTAAACGGCCTACCCGGGCCGCAGTAAGCACCGCATCCCGCCTTCCGGATTTTCCCTTCCCTATCCCACAAGCCGCGCGATGGCAAACGCCGCCGCGGCGGCCAGACCGCCGATGAGCGTAGTCTGCC
>DAORIL010000748.1:0-3203 GCA_035438525.1 Pyrinomonadaceae bacterium | reverse complement strand
ACTAATACCGATACCAATTTAGATATTTTGATGGAATCCAAAGGAACTATGCTTGGGGATGGATGGTCGGTCGAGGTAAAAATCCCATTTAAATCTTTGCGCTACACAGCCGGTAAAGGAAAGTTTTGGGGAGTAAATGCTGTCCGACAGATTCCACGCTTTAATCACGAACAGGATTCTTGGGCACCGATTAATCAGAATGTCACCGGAGTGCTTGCCCAATCGGGTAAATTAACGGGTTTAGACGAAATCAAGACCGAGCGAACGCTCGAAATTGTTCCAACTTTAACCGTCAAACAAACCGGAAGGCGACTTAATCAGACAAAGTTTTCTAATCCGCCGATTAAACCAGATTTTGGATTCACGGCGAAATACAGCCTGAGTCCAAACGTGACGCTTGATGCTGCGGTTAATCCCGATTTTGCCGATGTCGAAGCAGATGCCCCGGTTGTCGAAGCAAATCAACGTTTTCCGATTTATTTTGACGAAAAACGTCCATTTTTCCTTGAAGGAGTAGATATTTTTAAAACTCCGATTGCGGCGGTCAATACGCGACAGGTGCAAAATCCTGATGTGGCTCTGAAACTAACCGGAAAAATCGGCAAAAACTCTTTTGGGATAATGGCGGCGATGGATGATCCGATCAGTGGAAATCCAAATAAAGATAAGGCTTATATCGGAGTTCTCAGATTTAAACGGGACTTCGGCAAAGAATCACATTACGGATTTCTGGCGACCTCGTATAATTTTCCAAACAAACACAACCAGCTCGGTGGCTTTGATTTTCGTTGGAAAATTGACGACACACGCATTTTAGAAGGACAAGTTCTTGGAACTACTTCGCGGAACTATTTTTACAATCCAACTCTTGATCAATCAAATTACCGAACAGGAAATGCAATGATTTACACCTATCAATACAGCGATAACAAAAAATTGAGCGGATGGGGAATCGGCGGAACAGGTAGAACTCATGATTACCGCGCAGATGTCGGCTTTACGCGCCGAACCAACACTAATGAATTTGAGGGCTATAAATATTGGTCTTCAGATCCAAAACCAAACGCATTTTTAATCAAGAGAAATGTTAACTTTAACATCAGTCTCAGTCACGATTTTCAGGGACGTTTTCAAAACTTAAACACTAATCTGAACGGCAATGTAAATCTTAAGGGCAATTTGAATATCGGTGCCGGATGGTATGTTGGTGCAGAAAAATTGATTGAGGAGGAATTCGGTCCTAAACGATTATTGGCAAGGCAAGGCGCGTTCTTTGGCGCAGCGGATCGTTTTACTCCGCAAACCGGCGGTTGGGCTTGGTTTAATAAAACTGTTAATAAAAGATTTTTAATTAACGCTAACTTTAACCTTGACCTTTATACTTTTGATTTTGATTTTGGCGGGGGCGACAAATTTCCCCGAGTCAGTCCGGCGGCTTTAGCAAATCCCAATAATCCCCTTGATCCGGGAGCAGGAAGACAGTTTAATTTCAGCGTCGGTTCAGAAATTAAGCCGACTGACAGTTTGAGTTTCAGCTTAAATTTTAACAAAACAAAATTAGTCAGAAACGATACCAAATTGACTGCCTTTGACTCTAACATTGTCCAATTCAAAACGACTTATCAATTATCTCGCTTTGTTTTTTTGAGAGCGCGAGTTGATTATGACAGCCTCAGCAATCACCTGCTTGGACAATACACTTTTGGTTGGACTCCAAGTCCGGGCAAAGCATTTTATGTCGGATACAACGATCACTGGGCTTATCACGGTTTTGATTTCAATCCACGAATTCCGGGACTAGCACAACTTGACCGGACATTTTTTATAAAATTCTCCTATCTTTTCCGCAAGAGTTTTTAATACCATTTTCACTTAACAATGAAAGCAGTGAGCGGTAGCGAGTAGGTGGTTTGCCAAGTCGCTACCGCTTTTTGTTCTGATTAGTTCAAAAAATATTGTTTCTAAATTACACATTCCAATTTCTTCTTGTATCAACTTGACACTCTCTGCGCTTTCAGCTATTTATTAAACAAGTGAGTAAAAGTTTGATAGCACAACTAAGTTTTTGCCATTGAACAACTTTACTTTTTACTTCCAATCTTTCCTAAACTCTTTCCATCCTGCAAGAAAAGCAATGCAACTACAAATCGAAATCGAAAGCACGCCAACATTACCGATTGAACGCAAAATAAAGATGCACGAAGCCCGCGAAGGCATCATTAATCGCCTGGCGCGGGATTTACCCACAAATATTGATCTCGAAAGATTTTTGAACGTCATAGTTTCGGAAATCGGAAGAATGATGGAAGCAGACCGTTGCGATCTTTTACAGCTTTCCGAAGGAAATGAACTGCGGATCAGTCACGAATGGCGGGTTTCTGATGATATTCCTGCCAGCGAAGGGACAACAATTCCGATTGATGCACAGAAACTTGCCGAACATTTTGATTTGACCAAACCGATTCGGATCAATGATACTTCCAAATCAAAAGATGCGACCGTTCGATTTTTTACCAAAGCTTTAGAAACTCAATCACTTTTGGTCGTGCCGATTATTCTCGGCGGTAAAGTCTTTGGTTTAATCGGGTTACATGATGTTCATGCGCCTCGTGAATGGTTTGATGAAGAAGTTACTTTTCTTGAATCTATCGCTCAGCAAATCGCTGTTGGCTATCAATACACCAGACTTTACGTTGCCCAACAGCAGGAAACCAAAAGCACTAATGCCTTGCTCGAAGTTGCCAATACGCTCAACTCACATTCGGATTTTCGTGAAGTTTCCAGCAAAGTGGTCGAAAGAGCAATTGAATTAGTGGGCGCAGATTACGGTGCGCTCGGCGTGCTCGACCAAACCGGACAAAAGATAAATCTGGTAGTTTTTAAAACTGCCACGAAAGCTCCGACAAATGCGATTTGGGGTTTGATCGAAGAACATGGAGGCTCACTTGATATTGAACCTTTTCCAACTCTCAGCAATATTTTGCGCGAAGGAAAAACTCTGCGATTGATCGACACGCAACTTCCCTTTGCGGTGCGTTTTATTTTTAATTCGCAGCTCGGCGGGCGAGCAGCGTTGGTCGCCCCGGTCCAAGTCGGCGGACAATCTTTCGGTTTACTCGGTTTTGTCTGGAGCAACGAACTCGAAAACGGATTTGAAGACCACGAAGTAGCTTTGGTCGAAGGAATTGCTCATCAAATCGGCA
>DAORIL010000747.1:0-3204 GCA_035438525.1 Pyrinomonadaceae bacterium | reverse complement strand
TTTCGCTGCCGGAATCTTTTCACCTTTTGTTTCGTAAACCATATACCGCAAAATATCCGAGAGTTTGTTGAGATATGCAGAGGCTTTTGCCGGATCTTTACCAATTAAAACGTCTATGTTGTTGATAGTATTGAACAAAAAGTGCGGATTGATTTGAGATTTTATCAGTGCTATTTCCGTTTCGTAGTTCTTTTGGGTGAGTTCCTCTTTTAATTTTATTTCATCAAACCAAGTGATAAAACCACGAATTACTAACGCAATAATTGAGTGAACAGCGGCGATCAAGGTGAGACTTACCGTAAAGCCGATAAATTCATTTGAATCATTAAAAACAGGTTGGTCAAAACCAAAAAATAAGGTCGAAATCAGACTTCCCAATAAAGCCGAAATCAAACAAAATAAAGTTCCAAATACAATCAACAAGAAAAATTTTTTACGAAATAGAAATTTTGGAAAAAGATAAAAATATGATGAATAAAACGAAATAAGATTTGGAGCAAGATACAAGGTTACAATCGGCAAAAATAAAAAAATGCTCTGTGTTCTTTTGATTTGAATTGTCACAATTGAAAAAACAATTACCAAAAGTAACAAATACATTATCCAATAACTGAGATGTAACAAAATGATGCTTGTTTTTCGCATTTTGTAAGTTATCCTTTTTCGCTTTTTGTCACATAAAGAATGTAACTCGTTATTGTTATGACGACAAAATAACAAGCCGCCAACAATTGAAGATTAACGTTCATTTCGCGTTTGAGGTTTCCGGAGCTTTTGAGAAAATCCATAACTGCCTGATTGTATGGAAAGGCGTAACTGTATTCCCAAGATGTCATTCCGATTCCCAACACCCAAATGGCAAATCCTACTCCAATCGGCACTAAGAAGTTTTTGAATTGCAAACTTAACAAATATTGCAATGCTAAAATCGGTAAACATTCGACAAAGAAATTTATATTACCAAACCAAAACTGTTTGAAAGGAAACGGGGCAATTGGAAACGGAACATCACTCAAAATCAGTGACGGAATAATTGCCGATAAATACATCCCCAAATTAAAGAGGACAAAAAGCTCGATCATCATTACCAAAATCACAAAAAGTTTGGCAAAAAATATCGTTGAATAATGTTGTGGAGTTGTATGTAACTGCTTCCAGCCATTGTTTTTATACTCAATTTGCGTTATTAACGCTGTTGCTAAAATAATTCCCATCGGCAATAACAAAATCGTCATTGATTCCCAGGTTGTAAACCAGAGTTTTATCCAAAAATCTTCGGCTGCATTTAGCTTTGGCAAAGCCTGATAATTTTTTAGGCGAACCAATAAAATGATCGTTGGCGTAAAAAATGCTCCGACAATGACGAGCCACGAGGCTAAACTGCGTTTCTTTTTTAACCATTCACTTTGAAAACTGTAAATAAAATTCATATAAATTAATCCTTGATGACATCAAAAAATATCTTTTCCAAATCGTTCTTAACCGTCTGAATTTCGTAAACATCAATTCGATTCAAAACCAATTGCTCATTTATGCGAGCAATCTTTTCCTTTTCAATTATCGGAATTGCAATTTTGTCATCCGCAATCCGCGCCGCGACTTTATGTTTTTCAAATATTTGCAAAGCCTTTTGATCATCGCTGGTTTGAAATGTAATAAATGAAGATTGTTGTTGTTTATTGATTAGTTCGGGGAGGGTTCCCTGAAAAAGTAAATTCCCAAGATTGATAATGCCGATATGAGTCACGAATTTTTCGATTTCGGATAAAAGGTGGCTCGAAATTAAAATTGTTATTCCGTGATTTTGGGCTAAATTCTGCAAAAGTTCGCGGATTTCTAAAATTCCGTTCGGGTCTAATCCATTGGTCGGTTCATCTAAAATCAAAAGTTTCGGTGAATGGAGTAAAGCAATCGCAATTGCCAAACGCTGTTTCATTCCGAGTGAAAAATTGCTCGTTTTTTTGTTTCCGGTATTAGCTAAATCAACTAGATCCAATACTTCCGTAATCCGCTGTTTTGGACATTGATAAACTTTTTGCAAAATCCGCAAATTTTCAATCGCGGTTAAATGCCCGTAAATCGAAGGACTTTCGATCATCGAACCGATATTTTTTAAAATTTCAATCCGATTTTGTTGAAAGGGTTTGCCGAAAACTAGAATTTCGCCTTGTTGTTTTTTCAATAAACCAAGAATCAGTTTTAACGTGGTCGTTTTTCCTGCTCCGTTCGGACCTAAAAAGCCGTAAATTGTGCCTTCTTCGACCTGTAAATTGACGTTATTTAGAACCTTTTCATCAGCAGAAAATTTATGCGATAAGTTGATAGTTTCGATGCAATACATATTTTTTACCAAATAGATGTTAGCGAATATTACGAAGTAATTTCTAAAACTGATTAAATAATCTGTCAACTGCCAAAATCTATCCGCAAAAGGTTGATTTTGTCCGGTAAATCATCAAGAATGAATAAAACTTATGACAAATTTCGCAACTTCAGCAGGAACTGAAAAGTTCAAAAATCGTTTTCCGAACGCTGCCAACGGACATTTTCGCCCAGCCCAAGGGCTAACCGTTTCATCAATCGGGATTGGAACCTATTTGGGAAATTGGGACGTAGCAACTGACGAAAGTTATATTGATTCAATCGTCAAATATGTCGAATCCGGCGGAAATGTGATTGATACAGCCGCAAATTACCGTTTTCAGCGAAGCGAGAGAAATATCGGTGAAGCCTTGAAAATATTGAGCGAAAAAGGTTTTTCCCGCGAAGAATTGTTGATCTGCACCAAAGGCGGATTTTTGCCGTTTGATAATGAACCGCCCAAAAATGTCCAAAGTTATTTTGAAGAAACTTTTGTTAAAACGGGAATCGCAACTTTTGAAGATTTAGTATCGGGAAGTCATTGTATGACTCCAAATTATTTGCAATCACAAATTGACCAAAGTTTGAAAAATATGGATTTGGAATGTTTAGATGTTTTTTACATTCATAATCCTGAATCGCAGCTTGGTGAAATAACCAAAATTGAATTCGATTTGCGTCTGGCAAGTGCTTTTGAACAACTAGAAAAAAATCGCGCCGAAGGAAAAATTAAATTTTACGGCGTTGCAACCTGGAATGGTTTTCGCTTACAGCCGGGTGAGCGAAATTATCATTCATTAGGAAGAATGTGGAAGGTGGCTGAAAAAATCGGGGGCGGTAATC
>DAORIL010000746.1:0-3207 GCA_035438525.1 Pyrinomonadaceae bacterium | reverse complement strand
ATTAGTAGCAGTTGCAACCGTCGCGGCATGTTTAGTTTTGTTCTATTTTTGGCGGGTTCCGCGCACACACGACCGTTTACTTGGCGCATTAGCATTACTTTTAGCCGGAATTGTCGGTAATTTGACTGACCGAATGCGGCTCGGATTTGTCGTTGATTTTATCCAAGTCCATTATAAAGATTGGTATTATCCCGTTTTTAACGTGGCTGATATGGCAATTTGTTTTGGCGCAGGACTTTTGATTTTGGATATGTTTCTGACAAAAAAAGAAAAGCCCAATGAAGAAAAAACACAAGTAGAAGCAAACGCAAATCTAAAATCGCAAATCTGAAATCTAAAATCGAAATATGTTTCCAGAAATAATTCGCATCGGCAATTTTCCTATTACTACTTACGGCGTAATGTTAGCGTTGGGGATGTTTCTTGCACTTTTTGTCGCTTCCCGTCTGGCGGTGCGCGACGGAATCAATCGTGACCGTGTTTTTGACCTTGGGTTATGGACACTTTTGGGCGGGTTGATGGGTTCCAAAATTCTGATGCTCTTTACTGACGAGAACTACAATCATAATATTTGGAATATCTTCTCCCTTGATTTTCTGCGTTCAGGCGGAGTTTATTACGGCGGATTTATCGGCGGATTTCTGACACTCGCGATCTTAATGTATTTTTACAAACTCAATTTTTGGAAAGTTTCCGACGCTTTCGCACCAGCTGTTGCGCTTGGACAATTTTTCGGGCGACAAGGCTGCAATGCTGCCGGATGTTGTTGGGGAAAAGCAACAAATTTGCCGTGGGGCGTGCAGTTTAGCGAGCTAGGACATGAATATACAGGCGTTCCGATCTATGATGATCACGGTGGAGCCTTGCATCTGCACCCGGTTCAACTCTACGAATCATTTGCGATGCTGATCGTTTTCGGGATTTTATTTTACTTTCACAAACGCAAAAAATTTGACGGTCAAATTCTGATAATGTATATGATCTTTTACCCGCTGATTCGTTTTACCATCGAATTTTTCCGTGATGATCCGCGTGGTAATTTATTGGGATTGGGCGATTTAACCGGATTCTCGACTTCACAAATGATTAGTCTGTTAGTTGCAACATCTGCAATTGTCTTTTTATTTTTGCGGTTGAAAAAGAAAGAAAGTATTTAAGAAAGATGGAAAGAACTACGAAATGTAAACTAATTACAGAATAAATGTCTTGGCAGGAAATCATAGAAGAAGCGAAAAAGATTGATGATGATTTCAATGCCAAAAAAAGTTTATCCACTAGTGAGCGAATTTTAATAAGCTGTGCTTTGTTTGCAGAAAATCGACACAATATAATTCAATCCCTCCCAAAAAATCTTTCCGAACAAGAATTCAAAAAACAACTTTATTTTCGCACCTACGGCGAACATCTGCCCGAAGATTTTTTCAAAAATGTCCCAAATAAATTTTGACAACTTTTTCACTCTTTTACTTTTTCACTTTTTCACCTATCATTGAAACGACAATGGGTTAAAGGCATATTTTACTTTTGCCTTTTTAAATTGTCCTGTTATTACTACCCCCCGCTATGACTTTTTATGAAACAATTAACCAAAGTTCTTTTGGCGGATGATGATCCCGTTTTGCGTAAACTTCTGCCACTCCAACTTTCGGCAGAGGATTTTGAAATCTCAACTGTGGCAGATGGACAAGAAGTTCTCAACGCTTTACGCGAAGAGGATTTTGATGTCATTTTGCTGGACGTTAATTTACCCGAAATTTCAGGACTGGAAATTCTTGCTACTATTCGTCAGACCGAAGATTCACCGGAAATAATAATGCTCACCGCAGATTTAAGTCTGCAAACAGGAGTCGAAGCAATGCGGCGTGGGGCATTTGACTACATTACTAAACCTGCCGCTCCCGAACTCATCGAAGCAATTATTCGGAAAGCTCTCGAAAAACATAGTTTAGTTAAACAGAATCAGCTACTTAAAGCTGTGGTGCGGTCACAGAGCGGAATTTCGATAACTGAGCCTGTGCATCAGAGTTCCGAAATGCGAAAGATTTTTGCGCAGGCGAAAATCGTTGCCAAAACCGACACTACGCTTTTGATCATGGGCGAGTCAGGAACCGGAAAAGATGTTTTAGCCCGCTGGATCCACGCTCACAGCAAACGGGCAGAATTGCCTTTTATTTCAATTAATTGCGGCGCATTACCCGAAAATCTTTTTGAATCGGAATTTTTCGGACACGAAAAAGGCTCGTTTACAGGTGCTACCACACAAAAAGTCGGTCTCATTGAATCGGCTGAAGGCTCGACGCTTTTTTTAGATGAAATCGGCGAAATGCCTTTGTTAATGCAAGTTAAACTGCTGCATTTTCTGGAAAACGGGAGTTTTCGACGAGTCGGGGCAACCCGCGATCGCAAGGCTGATGTGCGGGTCATTGCTGCCACCAATCGCCCACTCGAAGAAGATGTTAAAAACAAAAATTTCCGTGCCGATTTGTATTATCGTTTGAATGTTATTTCGTTTCACATTCCGGCATTACGAAAAAGAAAAGAAGATATTCCTGAATTGATCGAGACTTTTTTGAGCGACCTGCGAATCCGTTTTAATCGTCCGCGCCTGACTTTTTCAAATTTTGCGATTGAAACTCTGCTCAACCATAATTGGTATGGAAATATCCGCGAATTACGCAACACCATTGAACGGGCGATTGTCCTTTCACCTAATGATTTTATCGAAGAAATTTACGAACTAAATGATGCTCTAAAACACGATTCTATTGCTCCGAACCAAACAACTTTCGAACTTTTACCGCTTGCCGAAATTGAAAGACGGCATATTCTGCGTGTCTTGGCTGAAGTTGGAGGTAAACGTGAAAAAGCTGCTACAATTTTAGGAATTACTTCACGCACTCTCTATCGAAAACTCAAAGAATTAAACTTAGACAAGTGACATTTTGTCCGATTACAGCAAAAAAGGACTGACATTTTGTCAGTATGGTATATTGTGTCACTTTGCAGAAAAGTTTGTATATCCTTTAACTCCTGTAAATTGAGGCTTTGCATCTTTTATAAAAAAACTGAAGTTTTGGCACGAAGTTTGTATTAGGTATGGATAGGTGGAGAATGGCTCCGGTTGAAATAACCTACGGGGGCAGGGGATTTTTACAAAAGAGTCATTCTCACCAAAATATTTAACATATGAAAGATTAAAATTTATAG
>DAORIL010000745.1:0-3207 GCA_035438525.1 Pyrinomonadaceae bacterium | reverse complement strand
AACTCAATATGTTTGGACAGCGGATCCAAACCTTAATGCCGATGAATTTCCTGCCTGGTGGACCGGACTAACCGGACAAACAATTGATAAGGCGGACAAGTGGGGGTGGATAAAAGCTCTTCATCCCGAAGACCGTGAAAATACTAAAGAGAGTTGGAATAACGCAATCATCCAAAAAACACCTTTTAGCATTGTCTTTCGACTTTTTACTAAATCAGGTAATTATCATTATTTTGCAGTGCGCGGGGTTCCAATGTTTAAACCTGACGGAAGTATCAGCCGATGGATCGGGGCTATGTATGACATTACCGAGCGAAAGCGGAGCGAAGAAGATCTGAGGCAGAGTGAGCAACGTTTTCGTTCCCTGATAAGTGCTTCTGCACAAATAGTTTGGACGGCTGATCCGAATGGTGTGATCCTGACTGCACATACTCCATACGGCGAGTCAGTAGAGGGAACAGGGACTAATATTGATGAAGATTGGGTTTCCCGAATTCATCCTAATGATAAGGAACGGGTTACAAAGGAGTTTGCCGCCGCAGTTCAAAATAAAACCAATTATCGGTGTGAATATCAAATGCTTTATACTGATAATCTTTATCATCATTTTATTGCTCGCGGGATGCCTGTTTTTGAAAAAGACGGTCAGGTCCGGGAATGGATCGGAACTTTAACTGATATTACCGAAAACAAATTGGCTGAAGCTGAACTTCTAAAAAAAGAAGAACAGCTTCAACAATCCCAAAAACTTGAATCTATCGGACGGCTGGCTGGAGGAATTGCCCACGATTTTAATAATATGCTGACTGTTATTAACGGTTATAGTGATTTGATTATTCGTGGGATTAGTTCGGACGATCCGATGCGGCGCAAAATCGAAGAAATAAAAACGGCCGGCGAACGAGCTGCCGAATTAACTAATCGACTTTTAGCTTTTAGTCGCCGTTCCATTCTAAAAACTAAAGTCATTGATCTTAATCAAGTGATCTCCGATACAGGGGTAATGTTGCACCGTCTAATTGGCGAAGACATTCAGGTAATTGAAGATTTAAGCCTTAACCTCAATAAAATCGAAGCAGATTCCGGGCAATTATCCCAAATCGTAATGAACTTGGTCATCAATTCCCGTGATGCGATGCCAAAAGGCGGAAATATTTTGATTAAGACTGAAAACGTCTATTTGGACGAAGAATTTGTTAGTCAAAATGTCGGTGCCAGGGTTGGAGACTTTGTGTTGTTAAAAATTTCCGACAATGGAACGGGAATAGATGAAGAAATAAAAACTCATATTTTTGAGCCTTTCTTTACTACAAAAGAAGTAGGTCAGGGAACTGGATTAGGGCTCTCAACTGTTTATGGAATTGTTACCCAATTCGGAGGATATATTGCCGTCAACAGCGAGATCGGAAAAGGAACTACCTTTGATATTTATCTTCCGGTGTTGAAAGACCCGGGAAATAATACCGAAAAAAAACTAAATCTAAAAGATGTTCTCCATGGAACAGAGACTATTCTCTTGGTTGAAGATGAAGACTTGGTTCGTAAATTAACCCGGCAGATCCTTGAACAAGTGGGTTATAAAGTCATCGAAGCTCAAAATGGAATTGAAGCAATTGCTTTAAGTGGTCAAATACAAAGTAAAATAGATCTTTTGATTACCGATGTGGTGATGCCTAAAATGAGTGGACGCGAATTAGCTGACAAACTCTCCCAAATTTGCCCGCGAGTTCTTTTTACCTCGGGTTATACAGATGATGATGTAATGAGACACGGAATTTCTAAAGTAAATTTCAATTTTTTACAAAAACCCTATACCTTTGATGAATTTACCAGAAAAGTGCGTGAAGTTTTAGATAATCAAGTTGTATAACCAGAATAACCGGAAAAAATAAATAGTGGCAAGATATGGATTAATAAATCCAAATAAGGGATATGGCAATTCTAAAACAAAATTTACCCGCACTTGTAATTGACGACGAAACTCAAGTGCGCGGTTTTATTTCCGAAATTCTGAGCAATGATGGATGGGATGTGACGGAGGCATCATCTGCTGAACAAGCCTTAAGTCTGCTCGACCAAAATTGGTTATTAGTGATTTGCGATGTTATGCTTGGCGAAAAGGATGGATACTCCGTTCTCCGAAGTTTTTCTGAACAGCAATCCGATGCCCGTTTTGTTTTAATGACAGGATATGGTTCAGCGGCTGGTGCGCTTGATGCGACAGCGATCGGAGCCTACGATTATTTGGTCAAACCGGTTGGGATTGATGATATTCTCAATATTTCTAAAACAGTCCGCGAACAATATCAAAATCGGGCGCAAAAGCTGCAAAAAAAGACCGGCGAAACCTCTTTAGAATATGTTTCGGATATTCCCCTGATTGGCAAAAGTCCGAAGTTTGTTGAATGCTTGAAAATGGTTGGGCGGGTTGCGTCAACTAATCTGCCGGTTTTAATTACGGGTGAATCCGGAACGGGAAAAGAGGTTGTGGCACAGGCAATTCATCGCCGGAGCAATTGCGCGGGCGGGGAATTTGTTGCGGTTAATTGCAGTGCAATTCCGGTCGAATTGATCGAATCGGAATTGTTCGGACATGCTAAAGGCTCTTTTACCGGAGCTGACCGAGAGCGAATGGGGTTATGGGAAGAGGCTGATGGCGGAACCATCTTTCTTGATGAAATAACCGAAACGAGTTTACAGTTTCAAGTGAAATTGTTGCGGGTTTTGCAGCAGAGCGAGATCCGGCGGGTTGGTTCAAACCGAACTCTGAAAGTAAATGTCAGAGTTATTGCAGCAACCAATCGGGACATCGAAGAAGAAGTTAAACAGGGGCGTTTTCGGCAGGATTTAATGTATCGGCTTAATTCTGTAACTATTAAATTACCGGCACTTCGGGAGCGAATTGAGGATATTCCATTACTGGCGGCACATTTTGCGAAACTGGCTCGTCCCAATTCTCCTTCGGTTGTTTTTTCGCCGGAAGCCTTAAGTTTGCTTGAAAACTATGACTGGCAAGGCAATATCCGTGAATTAGAAAATGCCGTCCTTCATGCAGTTTCAATGTCCGATGATGCTATTTATCCCGAACATTTACCCGCCAAAATAAATGAACTTAAAAAGACTTTAAGACAATCCAATAATTCTGGTCAAAATCTACCGGAATCTCCAATTCAATTGACCACGCTTGCCGAAAATGAAAGTCGATAT
>DAORIL010000744.1:0-3208 GCA_035438525.1 Pyrinomonadaceae bacterium | reverse complement strand
CGAAAGATTCATCAACTTTATCGAAAAAGAATTACAACCTTTTATCGAAAAAAAATACCGAACAAATGAATCAAAAATGATTATCGGACAATCACTAGGCGGTCTTTTAGCAACGGAGATTTTGCTAAAGAAACCTACTCTTTTCAACAAATACGTTATCATTAGCCCAAGTTTATGGTGGGATGATGGAACACTGTTAAAACAAGATTCCGCAATTTTCCAAGCCGATTTTACTCAGAAAACTGACATTTATATCGGAGTTGGCAAAGAAGGACTTGCCCCGCTCTCTCAGCCCCATGTGATGGAAGTTGATGCAAATCTTTTGGCGGAAAAAATTACTAACTCAAAAAGCAAAAATGTTACCGTCTTTTTTGATTATTTACCGCAAGAAAATCATGCCACGGTAACACATCAAGCGGTTTTTAATGCTTTCAGGCTCTTGTATCCGCTAACCGATTCTAAGAAATAATTTGTGGCTGCCAAGTTATTAATGACGAGAGCGATTTTCCGTTCTCGTTTTTTTTGTTTATAATTTTGTTTTTTATGAAAGCACAACCGACATCTTATCCAAAGAGCAAAGTAAAAATTTTACTGCTTGAAAATATCAGCAAAGCTGCCGTCGCAGAATTTACAGATGCAGGATATGTTGAAATTAAACAACTTACCGGCGCAATCAGCGAAGACGAGCTCTGCGAAGCCGTCAAAGGCATTCACGTTTTAGGAATTCGTTCCAAAACTCAGGTAACTGCTAAAGTTTTAGAAAATGCTGATAAATTGCTCGCTATCGGCGCATTTTGTATCGGCACAAACCAAATTGCCTTAAAATCAGCGACACAAAAAGGCATCGCAGTTTTTAACGCTCCGTATTCAAATACTCGCTCAGTGGCTGAATTAGTGATCGGATTATGTGTGATGCTGATTCGCAAAATCATTGACAAAAACAATGCTGCGCACGCCGGCATCTGGTCAAAAGATGCCAAAGGTTCATTTGAATTGCGCGGAAAAACGCTCGGAATTATCGGTTACGGCAACATTGGTTCGCAAGTTTCAGTGATGGCGGAAGCAATGGGAATGAATGTCATTTATTACGACATTGTTAAAAAACTCCCACACGGTAATGCTAAACAGATCAAGGGTTTAGATGAGCTTTTACAACAATCGAATATCGTTACTCTGCACGTTCCAAGCGATAAATCAACGCACAATATGATGAATGAAACAACCTTTTCCGCAATGCAGAAAGGTTCGATTTTTATCAATTATGCACGCGGCGAAGTAGTTGATTTGGATGCGCTCAAGAAATTTATTGAAGATGGAACTATTACCGGCGCGGCGATTGACGTTTTTCCCGTTGAACCCGAAAAAAATGGCGATGCTTTCACAACTGTTCTGCAAAATTTATCAAATGTGATTCTGACTCCGCACATCGGCGGTTCAACCGAAGAAGCACAAGCCAATATCGGATTGGATGTGTCGGCTAAATTATTGAACTACATTGAATTAGGTGCATCCGATGGCTCACTGACCGTTCCTGCGCTTAATCTTTCGCCGCAAAACAACACGCATCGGATTTTGCACATTCACCAAAATGTTCCCGGCGTTTTAAGCGAAATAAACTCGCGTCTTTCGGCTCATAATATCAATATTTTGGGTCAATATCTGAAAACTAACGACGAAATCGGCTATGTAATTTTAGATATTGACACGAGATTATCTAAAGAAGCGTTTGATATTTTGAAAGAAGTAAAAGGAACACTCAAGACGCGGATGGTCTATTAGTTTGCAGATAATTTTCTCTGAGATAAACTGCCAACAAAAAAATCGGTGCAAAGAGAATAAATTCAAACAGGATTGCAATTAAAATTTCAGAAAACGAAAGATTTGAGGGCATTTCAGAAAGACCAAACCAATTCAATTTGTATCTTTCCGAGCTAAAAAACCAGAATAGTTCGACACCTTTGCCTCCGTATTTTGTAGTAACGAAATCAAGCACTAAATGTGAAGCGAAAGCTATTCCAAAAGCAATAGATTCTTTTATCTGGCTGAATTTCGTTGCCAAAAGCATTGTCAACAGAACAATTACCCCAAATAAAATCGAATGAGAAAAGCCGCGATGCCACTCTTTTGAACCAAGCAAAAAGACCAAAGCAAAATCAAAATCCGCCGCATTTGCCAAAAACGCCCCTATTCCAAGCGGAATCCAAAGGCGTTTTGTATTTTGGGGATAAAATAAAGTAATAAGGCTTGCACCTAGCAAACTATGAGCAATAGGTAAAGGCATATTTTACTTTCCAACCTTAATCATTCACCAATCAATTTACAAACCTAATAATAATTATAAACCTGATAATAAAAAAATGACCCAAAAAATTTTGATTTTCCGCCTTGTAGGATGCAAAACAAATTTTCGATTAAGGCAGATTTTTTTTATGCCGAAAGGAGGAATCAATAATGACAATCAAACTAAACAAAATAGACATTTTAGGAGCAGCGCAATGGCTGGCTGCAGTGATAATTACAGTGTTGGTAATGGGCTGGAGCGAAACAGCGTGGGGACAGGGCGGCACTTCGTTCACAACCTCGAATACCGAATCTGTAGTTTTTAATCCGCCGACCACGACCACTACCACTATCAACCTAAATTCAACTCAGATCATCGGACGAATCAGCGGCGGAACACCGCTCTATAATCAAACTTTCTCTGTTGCCTTTAACCATCCAATTGCACAGGCGGGAGTCACCGCCGCCCGTGCTGCCATCACGACTGCCGGAGGTCCCGGAGTAATCATCGGCTCACCGATTCGCACCGCCTCAAGTTCTACCACCTCGACCACTTCCTCGACCATCTACAGCCTTGCCTCAACCAGTCAGACATTAACGACGGAAATTAAACCAAGTCCGCCGGCTGTCATTATCGTTGGACAGCGAACCGTCTGCACCGGTATTACTTCCTTACCTGGTCCGAATGCGCCGACCTGCGGTCCAGGTTCTCCGACTACTTTCATTGGCAACGATAACGGTCAGGGATCACTCAACTACAATGTCAATACTGAAACTACTTTCAACATTGACCAGGCAACTACAACCACCAATACCACCACACTTTTTGAACAATACACCATCACCGGAGTTGTCCGTCGGATAGGCTCGGTTCATGCACTCTCTGCTGAAGCTGGAGGCGATGCCACCAGTCTGTTTGCCAAGCGAC
>DAORIL010000743.1:0-3208 GCA_035438525.1 Pyrinomonadaceae bacterium | reverse complement strand
TTGGAGTTGAGGCTTGAGGCGCCTCTTCGCGATAATCAATCGTAATTGTTTCGCCGTTCGGCTGTCGAACGATCATAAACCCGCCGCCGCCGATATTTCCCGCACTTGGATGCGTAACCGCCAAGGCAAAGGCAGTTGCCACCGCCGCATCAACCGCATTCCCGCCTTGTCGCAAAATCTCTGCTCCGACATCCGAAGCATAAGTTGATGCCGAAACAACTACACCCGTTTTGGACTGAACAACATCTTCCTGAACCGCAGGAGCTTGAGCAAATATTTGACCAACTTTAAGAAAAGGTGAGGCAAATAGTGAAAAAAACAAAATTGTTGTAACTAAAAAACTGCGAATTTTTAAGAACATTTTAAAAGATTTCCTTTGAATTTAATTGGTAATTGAACCGTAGCAATTGACTAGAAAACACAATTCTAAATTTTCACGCATTCGCCGCGTTTAATGAATTGACCGCTTCCGTTTTCCACCAAACATTCGCCGTTTTCAATTACAACTCTTCCCCGCGATAAAACGGTTTCGACTTTGCCTTTGATCTTTTTGCCTTCGTAGGCACAGTAATCGACGTTCATATGTTGCGATTCGAGAGTGAATGTATGTTCTTTTTCAGTATCAAAAATCACGATGTCAGCATCTGAACCAACGGCGATCGTGCCTTTTTTCGGGAACATTCCGAACATTTTCGCGGCGGCGGTGGAGGTTAGTTCGACGAAGCGGTTTAAGGAAATATTATTCTCCAAAACTCCGCCGTTATAAATCAATTCCATTCGATATTCAACGCCCGGTGCGCCATTCGGAATCAATGTAAAATCATCGCGTCCTAGTTCTTTTTGGTCTTTCATACAAAACGGGCAATGGTCAGTCGCAATGCATTGCAGATCGTCCATTTTCAAGCCTTTCCATAGATCAACGTGATTGTGCTTTTCCCGAAGCGGCGGCGTCATCACATATTTCGCCCCTTCAAATCCTTCACCGTAATCGTCGATCGATAGAAACAGATATTGCGGGCAAGTTTCGGCAAACGCGGGAATTCCGCGATCGCGCGCTTGGCGAACTTGATTGAGTGCATCTGTGCAGGATAAATGAACGATATAAACAGGAGTTTCCGCCATTTCCGCGAGGGCTATTGCGCGGTGAACGCCTTCGGCTTCGGCAATCGTCGGACGGGTCAGAGCGTGATATTTTGGTGCGAGTCTGCCTTGCTCTTTGAATTTTTTGATAATTTCGTTGATAACGATTCCGTTTTCGGCGTGCATACAGACCAAACCGCCGCGTTCACCGGCGGCTGACATTGCCCGATAAATGGTTGCATCATCGGACAAAAACACGCCCGGATAAGCCATAAAAAGTTTGAACGAGGTGATGCCTTCGTCCATCAGCTGAAACATTTCAGACTTATTTTTGTCTTCAAAATCGGTCGTAATCAGATGAAAACCGTAATCAATAACGGCTTTTCCTTCAGCTTTTTTGTGCCATTTGTCCGCACCGAGTAGCATCGATTGGCCTTTGTTTTGCACCGCAAAATCAATGATCGTCGTCGTTCCGCCGAAAGCCGCCGCACGAGTTCCCGTGAAAAAATCGTCTGATGATTCGGTTCCGCCAAACGGCAATTCCATATGCGTATGCGGATCAATTCCACCCGGAATGACGAGTTTTCTGCTTGCATCAATGACTTTATCTGCTTCCATTTCGAGCTTTTTGCCGATGAGCGAAACTTGTCCTTCCTCGATTAAAATATCGGCGTGATAATCATCCACCGCCGTTACGATTCGTCCTTTTTTGATTAGTGTTCTCATAGTTTTGATACAAAATTATTGTTTTTAAAATGAATGTAAATTTAGTCCAAAATATTGATTGAATCTCCGGGCTGTAAAAGTCCTTCAACCAACACGGCGCAATAAACACCGGCGTTTGCTTCGTGCAGTTGAGCAACTGATTTTAGGATTTGTGGGTTGTGTTCACCGGTTTCGGGGTCAAGCGAAATGGCTTTGCACCGGGGGTCGCGTTCCAAAACCATGATTTCAGCCTTGTTTCCGATTCGCAGACGACGGTTAATTAATTCGTCTTCACCAAAGCCCACGCCTGAATCAAGACTGAAATAAATATTCATCCTAAATCGGCGTTTATCAAGCAGAATATTCGATTCGGTTTCAATTTGCTTGATGGTTTGCAAACTAATCAGCGAAACAGGACGGCAGTCGGTCAAAGCTCTGTCCGAACGCACAATTGATAAATCGTGTTCGCCGCGCAGATCTTCGCCAAATATTTCAAGTAATTGCGGGTCTTCAATTGAAAGAATTTTTCCCGAACTCGTAATAACCTCCAAATCAAAATCATTCGGATCGGCATTGGTCGGGTTGACTCCCGGCGCAATACTCGATGCTTCTTCCAAATTAGGCGGTTTTAAGGATTTTTCAAAATTGCGGAATTTGAGCTGACAACGCAGCATTTCGGGCTGCCGGTTTCCATTCAGATATGGAAAACCTTTGCGGGCAGCGGCATCTCTGATTGCAAAGCAACGGTCGCCGTAAAAGCCAGAAAATCCCATAAAAGCTTCGGGCAATTCTTCGCCGCGCATACCTTTTACCGGATAACGCCATAAACTTTCAACCGTTCCGATATTTTTCATACTTTATTTGCCTATTTGATTTTGAACGCCGCTACAATTCATTCCATTTTGAGCAGTTTTCATTTATTAGGAATTGTTTTCCATCGAAAAGTTCGAAAACTTTTTCGCTCAAAACATAAACAAAGTGTTGCAGATTTTCTACAAATTTCAATTGCAAATCAATGTTAATAAAATGAAAATCTTCCTTTTTTTGGCAATTCCAGATTCAAAATTTCTGAGCATTTATCACAAATTTTCAAACCCTTTATCCAACGCCGCAATCAATTCATCAACATTATCCTTCGAGGAATTGAGCATCATTCCTGTTCTGATTACATTGCCATACAAACCGCCCTTGCCGATGAGAACACCCTGTCGTTTCGTTTCTTCAAAGACTTTCAGAACAGCTTGCGGATTTGGCTGTTTTGTTTTTCTATCCACAATTAATTCAATCGCTTGCATTAATCCCATTCCGCGAACATCACCGATGATTTCGTATTTTTCCTGAAGTTCTTTTAATTTTCCGTTGAAATAATCACCAACGATTCGGGCGTTTGTGCGTAAATCATTGTCTTCGATGAATTTGATAA
>DAORIL010000742.1:0-3216 GCA_035438525.1 Pyrinomonadaceae bacterium | reverse complement strand
TTAATTATCAACTCAAACAACCGGAAACAAGACTTCGTTTTGAAAATGAACGATACCGCGATTTTGCCGCGCGCCTAGAATCCGCCTCGACACGCGAGGACGTGATGAAAACTGCATCCGAAATCCGTGCCGAAAATGCCGCGCTCGGAATGAAATGGAAAGATTTCAACGATAACGAAAAATCGAAACTCCCGAAACCATTAACGAGTAAAGAAATGCAGTTTCTCTTTACCGAATCTTCGCCCGCGCATTACACAAACGAGATGACTGCTGTGCGGCTTTCATATGCACACAGCGGAGCGAGCCGCCGCACGATGACCGAATCTTTTCTTAAAGGCGAAATAAAACCGAGTCCCGAAGCCCAAAAATTAGTTGAAAGTTTGGAATCAAGACTCCAAAGACGAGAACTCGAAGATTCACTTTTGGCGACCAAGCATTTTTTTGAAAGCGTCAAAACGCCGAATAAAGAGCTAAAATACAAGAATAATTTTGACCATCAGGAAATTTATCAAAAGTTACCGCCGCAGGAAAAAGATTTCGTTTACGCGCGAGCCACGCAGCAAAAGGAAAATCTCGAATACCGGATCGCCTTTAAAAAAGGGCAGCTTGAAAGGAAAGAAGAAATTAATCGAATTGAGCAACCGAAACTTGAGATGAGCCAAGCGGAAAAGAGTTTTCATCTGCACAGCCAATTCAATCAAGCACGGATTTTAGGGGAGAAGATAGATACTGCCGCGCTTGCACAGAAAGAAATTAGTGAACGCGATGTTAATGCTATCAGTATTTTGCTTAATAACCAGCCGCTCGAAAAATTGGAAAACATAGTTCAAGAGCTTCAGAAAGGCGAAAATCCCGAAAATAAAAAGATAGGCGAAGTCGTGCAAACCTTTGCCCGCACTGAAGTTTCCAATGTAGAAAACAAAACATTTATTAGTATCAAACTGCCCGAAAAAGCCCAAGTCGGCGTGGAAACTTACCGCGAACTACTTGAAAAGTTCTACCCGGATGACAAACGCGAAAGCGCGAAATATAAATTTGAACATTTTGGCGAAAGCCAAGTTTCCCGCGCCCTGCAAAAAGGTCAAGATGAAGCCGTAAATAATTTTCGTGAGGAAATAAAGTTTTATTCTGAGCAAAAAGACGCTTCCTTAAATTTGTCTGAAACCGAAAAAGCAATTCAAGCAAAACTCAATAAAATCGCGCAATTTCAGACAGAAGCCCGAAATACTGTTCGTGAAAATAAAAGCATTTTGCAAAAATACGTCGCCCGCACCAATGCCAAAATGCAGACTCAGAAAACGGAAATTCCATTTCCAAACAATCAAAAAGAACTCGTTAAACTTGCTTTAGGCGGAAAATCTTCAAATTTTATTTCAAACAAAACCAATGACCAATTTTTACGAGCCGTCCAAAAGGAAATCACTATTAGCGATGCTCACAAATTTACGAAAAATGAGTCAGTTTTATCCGAGATAAAAGCCAATATCAAAAGCGAATTTTCAGGTATTTCCAAAGATCTGAAAGTTTTGGAGGAAAGCAAATTACAATCGGTGAAAACGCTAAGTTCAGGCGAAAAATCACAGAATATTTCAGCACAAAATATCAATGAAAAACTAATCGAAAATAAACCTTTTACCTTGCGAATTTTTGAAAAAGAACTCGAAAAAGCTGAAAAACAACTTATCGGAGTAAGTTTGAAAGAGAAAATTTCTGCCAATTCAGACTTTGAAAAAGAGAAAAATTTTAACCCGACTTCTGTTTTTTCAACCGAAGAACGTAACCAAATAAAAAAACAAGCCTTTGAGAAAGTTAAGGAAAAACTCGAACCGAAAGAACTCGGTGCAGACAACCGGAAAATTTCACCGGAAGCAAGTCAGCAAGCCTTTTTAACTTACAAACAACTCGAACGCGCTTCAAATCTTCTGCAAACGAGTGGCGACAAATCAAAGATAACGGAAGCCTTTTCCAAACTCGACCGTGAGGCTGGCAACTTGAATAAAATTCGTCAAGACTACAACCGCAATGAAAAAATGGCGGTGCTTCGTGAGGGCATAAAAACCGATTTGGTTGATTGGTTCAAAAAGAATACCGATGCCAAATCGAATATTTCAGAGGGACAAATAAGTAAGATTTTAATGCAGAATTTTAAGCAATTGGATTTTAAGCAATTCAAAAACGACCAAGGACAGATAAGCGTTTTAAGCCGGCAGATTACCGAGAAAATCGAAGCTAAACAAATCTTGGCGACAAAAGATAAAGGAATTTCTAATAATTCACGAGAAACCGTTAATCAGGCGAAAAATCATTTCGCGCTAAAGGATGAGCGAAGCAAAACAAGTTCGATAGAGAAAATAAAGGACGCGCCCGTTTTCACTCGGTAATTATTTCAAAACTTATCAAGCCATAAGTTTTTTCGGCTTTCGCTGATAACCATTAAAGCGAGCTAAATTGCGACCTTTTGCCGAGCGATGTTCCCATTTCTCTTAAATAATTTCCTAATTCGAGTTGCGACGGCTGCCAAGTTTTAAGCGCGGAAATTACGTCGGGTTCAAAATTGCTAATTGCTTGGGCTAATGTCATCGCGTTATTCGCCGCTTTTGAAGTGCTTGCCGCTGTGTGTGGACGCGGAACAAACGCTGCATCGCCAATCAGACAAATGCGCCCGAAAGCCATCTGTGGAACTGATAAATCATAAATCGGCTGAATAAACGGCTCTTTCGTGCAATCGAATAAGTGCTGAAATGCTTTGGGCAGAAAATCTTTAGCGATGATGCGTTGTTTTTCGATGAGTTCTGGCGGGACAGTTCCTTGCGGAACGGAGTAATCACGAAAAACGCCCGTCTTATCGGTTAATGCCGAGCGCAATTCAACTTCGGGAATGTTCCAATACCAAACCCAATTAAGCCGCCGTTTGCCTTCAGATAATTCGCCGTTTTCACCCGGAATTAAGTAGCACAGAATGTGAGAATTGCGCCCTTGATAAAAGGTAAATTTGTCTTGAAAAACTTCGGCAATTTTTGGGTCTAAATCTGCTTAATTGACCAAACCGCGCCACGCCACATAACACGCATATTCGGGCAAAACTTCAGGTAAGAATTGCCGACGAATCACGGAATTTGCGCCGTCCGCAACAACTAACAAATAATAGGAAATTTCGCGCCTGTCCTCAAATTGGGCAATTACTTCGCTGTCGTTTTGCTCAAAACTTTTCAGGCG
>DAORIL010000741.1:0-3234 GCA_035438525.1 Pyrinomonadaceae bacterium | reverse complement strand
AAGCCGAATCTTCCCCAGTTTATTTTCCCAAACTACCAAGATTACGGCTACGGGATTTTCCTTTTAGACGAAAAAAGCCGAAAGTATATTCTCGCCAACCTTCAAAACGAAAAAGATGATTTTCTCCGTGCAATGATGTATGGAAGTTTGTGGGATTCCGTCCGCGAAGCCGAACTTGATCCAAAAGAATATGTTGAGTTAGTTATCAAAAATGTCGCAACTGAAAAGGATGAAACGATTGTTTCTTCAATGCTTGGGCGTGCAAATACAGCGATGAATTATTATTTGGATGATAAAACAAGGGATAGTTTAGCACCGAAACTTGAAGAAATTCTCATCAGCAAAATGCAGACCGCCGAAACCCTTGGACAGCGAATTACGTTTTATCGTTCGTTTTTGAATGTGGTTTCGAGCGAAAAAGGCAGGGAAGTTTTGAAGGAAATGCTCAAAGGCGGAAACGCGACTGTGAAGGAGCGTGTTACAAATATAAATGACACGCTTCCTAACGGGCGCGTTTCCGCCCTGCCGTTGAAGACCAAAGATAAATTCGACATAGTGACAAAACTCTTTGTTTTAGGCGATAAAGATGCGGAACCCTTATTGAATGAATTGAACAAAACCGAAACTTCCGATGATGCCAAACGCTATGCTTACGCCGCCTTTGCCGGATTACCATCGACAGAAAATAAGGTGAAATTTTTTAATGATTTCCTGAATAATAAAGGAATCTCCGAGAGCTGGATCGAAGCAGCGGTTGTTCCTTTCAATTCGGTCAGGAATTCAAATTTAACTTTACAATTCTTACAAAAGGCACTCGCGGAATTACCAAATCATAAACGAAACCGCAAGATTTTCTTTGTCAACGGTTGGCTTGGAGCGTTTATCGGCGGACAAAAAAGCGAAGAATCACTCAATATCGTAAACAAATTTTTAGCCGATAATCCTAATTTGGATAAAGATTTACGTTTGAAGATTTTGGAAAATGTTGATGTGATTGAACGGGCAGTCAAGATTCGGAAAAAGTTTGGTAATTAAAAATTTAGCCACAAAACCAAAAATTTAAAACTGATTTTTAAAAATGGTGTCTTTTGCGCCTTTTTGTGGCTAATTATCGAAAATTAACGGCATTCATTGTGAGTTGTAACTAAATATCCCGTTCCGTTTAATTTGATGACGTTGTTGTCCATCCCCTCCGAAATAGAATATTCATAAGTTTTTCCGTCTTCTGCTTTCATTATTAAAGTTCCGGAATCAACCGTCCAATTTCCAAGTTCAACCTTTTCATCAGCCATCGAAAATCCACCCGAAAGTCCCGAAAATTGAGTTTTTCGTGCATATTCGCCGGAACCGCAGAACCAAATATCTACCCTGTCACTGATCGAACCCGAAGTTTTGGCCATTTTCAATTTTTTCCCGTGTAATTCTTTTTTCCAATCACCGTCAGACTTCAAATTGCACCCTAACCCAACACTTAAAATCACTAAAACTGCGATAAAAGCGGTCAAATGTTTTCCAAAGATATTCATAATAATTCCCTCAATTAGATAAAATTTAGCGGCAAATTATTGCCTTCAATGTTAACTGGGGAAAATTTGGAAAATGTGTCGCAATTTTTTAGGAAAATTAAACTAAATTCTTAAGTTTTTTACAGGCAGTTATTAGGGATTGCCTTTCAGTTTCGGCGTGGGTCAAATCTCCGGCTTTGATCAAATCAAATAATAATTGACCTTGCTCACCGATTTTAATGGCTGATGCTTTGTGGGTAGTATCATCTATTTCCTCGAATAATTTGGCAGTATGATGCAGTAGGTCACATTTGGTGACATCTAATAAATTCTCTAATTTGTTGTTGTTAAGTTCGGAAACTAATAAAGTTAGCCGTGTAAACGGACTAAGGGAACGAGCCATCTGATAAACTCCTGAATAAAGCTCGGTGTAATCACTCAAGGCGGCTGATTCCGTTTGATATGAAAAGGAAGTGAGCAAAACTTCGTTCTCTTTGAGCCTAAGTGAGAGATAGCCGAAAGTCAAATCTGTTCAATTTGATGTTTGTTATCATCTGCAATATCTATTTGCGTCCAATCCAATCTTTTCACAAAATTCGCTTTACGAACCTTACAATCGGTTTTGGTGCAAATCTGGCAGGAAAATTCAACACAAGCGTCTGTATGAACAAACATTTCGATACTTTCGCCAAAGTTATCATCAATCAACCGTTCCATTTCATTTACTTCTTCGTGAGCGTCTTTGACTTTCATATACCAGGGCACAGTCAAATGACAATCCAGATGCAAAGTGTTTCCGTATTTGATAATTCTGAGATTATGCAGATCTATCCAATTTTCCCGCCGCGATGATTCGATGGTCGAAACAACTTTTTTAAGTAATTCTTCGTCTGCTTCGTCCATAATTCCGGCTATCGAACCGCGAACGATTTTATACCCAGTGAAAATGATGATCATGGCAAAAATCAACGCGACAACGCTATCAAGCCAGGTCAAACCGGTTAAAAGAATGAGAATCAAACCGATAATGATCCCGATAGTTGAATAAGTATCAGATTGCAAATGTTTACCGCTGGCAACCAGGGCGAGAGAATTATTCTTTTGACCTTTTTTAACCGCAAAAAATCCAACTCCGTAATTGATAATGGCCGTAACCAAAACCAAACCGATTCCATAATCAAGCTGCCCGATCACGTGCGGATCACGAAGATTTTTGATGGCCTCGTAAATAATGATAAATCCAGCAATCGAAATCAGTGTTCCCTCAATTGCTGCCGAAACAAATTCGACTTTGCCATGCCCGTATGGGTGATTAGCATCACGCGGCTGAGCCGACAGATAAAGACTGTATAAACCGATAAATCCCGCAGTGACATTGACGATACTTTCCAGAGCATCCGTCAAAATTGCGACGGAATCGGTGATATACCAAGCCGCAATTTTAATAACAAAGAGGCTGACACCAACTATGGCAACGATTTTTTGAAAATTATAATTTTCTTTTGAAATGGACATTTAAGATTTTGGTAACAAAGACAAAAACCGGCACGTTTATAAGTGCGTTTTAGCCAGATAAATTAGAAAAGTTTACATACTTTCTGACTCGGATGTTTCTTCCTTTTTGAACTATTTTGCTTTCAATCGGATTTCAAACAATTTTTTCCAAAGTTTTCCGGTAATAAAAATTCGGTCTGTTTTTTCATCATACGCTATTCCGTTCAAAACATCT
>DAORIL010000740.1:0-3252 GCA_035438525.1 Pyrinomonadaceae bacterium | reverse complement strand
CAATGCGTCTTTCAAAATACGCAGCAGAAATTATTTGGGAGCGTTTGCAAGCTGATGACCCCAAAGTTTTGCTGAATTATTCGGGTGAACAGTTTCGCGCCAGATTCGTTTCGCGCCTCTGGATGCGCCGGATAATCGCAGCTTTTACCAATCAAACACTTTTAGAAATCGGCTGTGCTTTTTTACGTCTGCCGATTATCAAAAATTTTGCGAAACACGTCTTTTTCGGACGCGGTTCGTTTCCTGATGTTGAAAATCATTATCCACGAAGTGACACGAAGGAAACACGAAGTTTGGTCAAAGTTTGATTTTGTTTCAGTCTAGGCAGAGAGAAATGGCTAAATCCTTAATCCAGCTAATTTTAATTTTGGTGTCGGCAACCTTTGGTTTGGCACAAAATAATAAAGAAACAAACATCTATTCAAAAGTCGGAATTGTTGATGGAAGTATTGAAAAGATTTGCCTTAGAACAAAAAATGGTAATTTGACAGAAAACACGTCGGTTTCAATTGTTACCTCGCTTGAAGAATCAAAGCAAAAGATTTTGAGCGCAAAAATTAAGAAGAAACTTTATGCAAGTTGTTCACGCCATTTTTCCGAATCAACGGATAAAAATCCGGGAAAAGATTTTTATTATTTGCTTGTGTTGACAGAAAAAGCAGTTGACGAATTTCAAGAAGTTTTCGGTATTGGCGTGATAAAACCCAAAAACTCTTTTAAGTTTCAAAATAATAAGGCAAGCATTGATTTGAATAACGATGGAAGGACTGAATTCTTTCGACAATGCGAAGGATTTGAAGGAGCACTTTTTGCAATTTGGACAGGTAACCCGTTAAAAGGAAAAAGAATTTGGAACAGTTTTTATTATGTTGATTATGATACGGAGAAAAATTGCACCAAACGGGAATTGAGGAATAATTAAAGTAAAAATTATGAGCGAAGAAACTATAAAACCATTGATGAGTGAACGGACAAAATTCGGCTTGGAGGTCTTGGAAGCCGCAGTTTTGTTAGGAGTTTTGGGTGATGTAATGTTGCGGGCTACTCCGTGGGGCTTAAATGTTTTGCTCTTTATTTTGGCACTGGTGGCGGCGATGATTGCGCTTGTCTATCGGCGCAAAAAAGAGTCTTGGAATGTCCAAACAATTTCTCTTCATGGGGCGTTGGTCTTTTTTGCAGCAATGTTCGTTTGGCGTGATTCGATAGAGTTAAAGGTTTGGGACACATTCGCAATTCTGACGATTTTAGCCGTTTTGACCTTGCCTGTTTTGAAAATTCCAGCCCAAGTTGCAGGAGTGATGCACTACGCTTTCGGTTGGATTTGGTCAGGGATAAGTGTCGCCTTTGCTCCATTTGCATTATTTTTTGACGACATCAAATGGAATACGATTCCGCAAACGGGCTGGACGAAAAATCTGGTGGCAGTCTTTCGCGGATTAGCGATTGCAACCCCGATTTTGCTGATTTTTGGTGGACTTTTTATGGCGGCGGACGCAGTTTTCCAAGGCATTATTGAGAAAACTTTCCGCATTGATCCGGCGATATTATTTACTCATATTTTGTTAATTGGTGCGCTTTCGTGGGGAATTTCCGGTTATTTTCGCGCTTCGATTATGGGAGCTACGCCAAATGGAATTGACGTAAAACCCGAAGTTCAACCGCAAACTTTGAGTATTACCGAAAGCATAACCGAAGAAAAAACTGATGAACCTCAAACTAAAGCGGAGCCGAAAAAAGAAGAAAAATCCTGGGATTGGCGCAAAATGGACAACGCGTTTTTGCCCCAATCACTCACGCTTGGAGCGATTGAAACTGTCATAGTTTTAGGTTTGATGGATTTGCTTTTCCTGAGCTTTGTGATTGTTCAAATTCCGTATCTGTTTGGCGGATTTGAGCTTGTTCAGAACACACCGGATTTCAAGCTTGCCGAATATGCGCGCCGCGGGTTTGGTGAATTGGTGGCAGTTGCCGCACTTGTTTTACCGATTCTGCTTTTTTCACATTGGCTTTTGCGAAAAGATAAACCGATGAACGAAAAGATTTACCGCGTTTTGGCAGGAATCCAAATCGGGTTGCTTTTTGTGATTATGATTTCTGCCACACAGAGGTTGTTTATTTTGACAGGCAATCTTGGCTACGGATTAACCACGGTTCGATTTTATCCGATGGCGTTTATGGTTTGGTTGGCGATTGTTTTTGCATGGTTTGGATTGACAGTTTTGCGCGGAACTCGCGAGCAATTTGCATGGAGCGCGTTATGGTCAGCATTATTTGTTTTGGGAACTTTGCATGTTTTGAGTCCTGATGATTTTATTGCGCGAACGAACATTCGTCTGATGAATGAAGGCAGAAGTTTTGACGCTTATTATCACAATAGTTTAAGCGATGATGCCGCGCCTGCTCTGTTGGATAATCTGGGAACGATGAGTTTTGAAAATCAATGCCGGATCAAATCTAAATTCAAGAATCGTTTGGAAGAGATCAAGGAAGAAAGTGATTTTCGTTCGTTCAATTTTTCCCGCTGGAAAGCTAAAAATTGGCTCCAGCAAAGTCAGGAAAGTTTTGATACTGCGGGATGTCCCTCACATACTTTGTATCGGAACTATAATAATTTTGATTAGTCTTTAATTGAAAATAGCCGTAAAAGGCATAAGAAACACAAAAATAGCAAATAGTTGATCCATCAGTTTGATAACCAAAGGATTAACTATTTGCTATTAAACTAATATTTTGTGAATCTTGCGGCTGAAAATACTTACCTTTCGCCTCGATCATTTTCCGTCGTAGTTTCCAAATCAACCACTAATTTTCTAACGACAGGTTGGTCTAGCGTTTCGATCCAGCGGATTGATTCGTCCAAAACGCGCAATTGATATTGTTTCCAATTTGGTTTTCCGGCAACACAACCAAATTCACCATCATAAAAAGCAGTGCGTGGCGGACGGACTCTGTCAGGGATTTGGCGATCTACGGCAATCATCATGGTCGGAATTCCGGTTTGCTCAATGGCACGGGCGACAATGCCCAAAGTTTGATGACCAAACATCATTAAAATAAAGTATATTATTTATTATTAGTTAAAAATTAGAAAAAAATGATTAGTTCTTCAAAAGATAAATTTGTGAATTTTTATTAAACAAAAAATTTAGATATTGAACCAATTAGAATAAATACTAATCATTGTAATAGATGCTTATTTAATGTTGATTAATTTAATCAACTCATCATAGGATGTAATGATGGATATCTATT
>DAORIL010000739.1:0-3255 GCA_035438525.1 Pyrinomonadaceae bacterium | reverse complement strand
TGATTCGTCCGATGATCTGAGTTGAATTTAGGTTGATAGTGGTAGTGGTCGTGGTAGGCGGCTTAAAAACTACAGATTCGGTAGTCGAGAATGTGAAGGTCTCTGTTCCAACCCCCTGTCCCTGTGCTGTTCCGCTCCAGTCCATTACCAGCACTATTATCATTACCACTGTCAGCCGGATTGCTATCCCTGAAAAGTCTGTTTTGTTCAGTTTGATGGTCATAATTGATTCCTCCCTTCGGCATTAAAAAAGATCTGCCTGGATCGAAAATTTGTTTCGCATCCTACAAGGCGGAAAATCAAAAAAAATTGGCTCATTTTTTTAGAAATATTTTTTGAACTAAATTGATTTGATTTTTCGCTTTGTGAGAGTGCAAGAAGAATACGCAGCAGCTTACAAATATCGTGCCTTGGCGTATGACAAAATGGGTGAAAAGGCTAAAGCGGCGGGTGACCGTAAAAAGTTTGCACAATTGAATAAGAACCGGTAAAAACCGTAACAATTAAAACAATTTATAAAACTAATGCTTCGAAACAGATAAAAAAGCCAAAAGCAGCGCAAAAAATATTTATTTTTCTTTGATTAGTCGTATAATCTCTGTAAATTAACTATTTTTTGATTGCTAATGCCAGATTCATCTGATGTCACAATTTTGCTTAATCAAATTAACCAAGGCGACAACAAAGCTCCTGCTGATCTGCTGCCGTTGGTTTATGGGGAATTGCGAAAACTTGCTCAAAGCTATCTGCAAAATGAACGCGCTGACCACACACTTCAAGCTACAGCACTTGTCCACGAAGCATATATTCGGTTAGTTGATTGGCAAAATGTTTCGTGGCAGAATCGTGCCCATTTCTTTGCGGTGGCAGCCCAGGTAATGCGAAAAATCCTGGTCGATCACGCCCGCGAAAAGAAAGCCCAAAAACGTGATTTTGGGCAAAAACTAGTGTTGGACGAAACGATTAGTTTTGCTTCTGAACGCGAGGTTGATTTGATAAATTTGGATGAAGCCTTGCAGGATTTGGCAAAATTTGACGAATTGCAATCAAAATTAGTCGAACTCCGCTTTTTTGGCGGCTTAACGATTGAAGAAACAGCGCAGGTGCTCAAAGTTTCTCCCACCACGGTCAAACGTGAATGGACGGTTGCCAAAGCGTGGCTCTATAACCGTTTAAAAACGAATGGAAGCTAAAAAGTGGCAAAAAATTAAAAATATTTTTCTGCAAAGTCTCGAAATTGAAGACGCGCGGCGCAATGAATTTCTGCGCCAATCTTGCGGCAAAAGCGCATCCCTCCGAAAAGAAGTCGAAAAATTGCTTGCGGCACATTTTGAATCGGAAAATTTCATTGAAAAACCCGTTTTTGAAGCTAATAAAATTGTGTCTTCCAATGCGCGTTGGGATAAAGTTTCGGAAATTCTCAGTCAAGTTTTGGAAAAGCCTGAACCTGAGCGTTTGGTTTATTTACGGAAACTTTGCGGAAATGATAAAGAACTCTTCAGCGAAGTCGAATCTTTACTTTCGGTTGAGGATAATACTGATGACTTTTTAAAAAAATCTCCATTGGCATCGGGAAAATTGCTGGAAAATCTCACTTCGCTGAAAGGTAAAATTTTTGGTCATTACAAAATTATCCGCGAAATCGGACGCGGCGGAATGGGTTCGGTTTATCTTGCCGTCCGCAACGATGACCAATTTAACAAACGGGTCGCCATCAAACTTTTGCGGCGCGGAATGGATAGCGAAGATATTCTCAAACGCTTTCGTAACGAAGAAAGAATTTTGGCGGCATTAGAGCATCCGAACATTGCACGGTTGATTGATGCAGGAATCACAGATGACGGATTGCCCTATTTTGTGATGGAATACATCGAAGGCGAGTCGCTCGATAAATACTGTGATGAGAATGATTTAACGACCAATGAACGCCTTGAACTCTTTCAAAAAGTTTGTTCCGCTGTCCAATACGCGCATCAAAATTTGATCGTCCACCGAGATTTGAAACCGAGCAATATTTTTGTAACGAACAAGGGCGAACCGAAATTGTTAGATTTTGGTATCGCCAAACTGCTCAATCCCGAATTGCTTTCCAATACTATCGCTCCTACCGCGACCTTTGTGCGTTTAATGACTCCCGATTATGCCAGTCCTGAACAAATTCGCGGACGAACCATCACCACCGCCAGCGACATTTATTCGTTGGGAATTCTGCTCTACAAATTGCTAACCGGAGAATTACCCTACCATTTTCAGGATTCTTCGCCCCAGGAAATTGAGCGCGTAGTCTGCGAAAAACAGCCAACCAAACCCAGCGAAGTCATTAGCGAAAAGACAGGCAAAGATAATCTAAAATCCAAAATTCAGAATCCAAAATCCTTACGCGGTGATCTGGATAACATAATTCTGATGGCTCTTAGAAAAGAACCATCGCGCCGTTATCAATCAGCCGCCGCATTTTCCGAGGATATTAGGCGGCATTTGGCAGGCTTACCGGTTTTGGCACGTCCGAATACATTGGTCTATCGTTTGTCAAAATTTATCACCCGTCACAAAGTCAGTGTAGCAGCGGCGTGCTTGATTTTACTGAGTTTAATCAGCGGAATTTTTATCAGCGTCCGACAGGCGCGAATTGCCTCCCGCGAAGAAGCCAAAGCTAAAACGGTCAACGAGTTTTTGCAGAATTTGCTAAATGCCTCGAATCCGCAAATTGCCGCCTCACGCACGAACGGACACGACACCACAGTAAAAGAATTGCTTGATGTTGCCTCGCAAAAACTGGAAACAGAGGAGTTATCGAATCAGCCAGAAGTCAAAGCCGAACTAAAAAGAATCATTGGCATCAGTTATTTGGAACAAGGGCAATACGAAGCGGCTCAAAAAAGTCTGGAAGCGGCTCTCAAACTAAAAACCGAAATTTACGGCGAAAATTCGCCCGAAACTTTACAAACTTTGGTTGCCCTTGCCAGTCTTTGGCTTGCGACCGGTAAAAATGAAGAGGCTGACAAATTTTATCGCCAACGACTTTCGATTCTCCGCACCGAACAAAAAAAGAGCAATATCCACGCAAACGATTTGTTTTCTGCGCTCCACGATTTTGGACTTTTACGGCGGGCGCAGGGTGATTCCCGCGAATCCGAAACCTTGTTCCGCGAGGCTCTTGATTTGCGTTCACAGGTTTCGTCCGAAATGAAAAATGTGATCGGAGTGACCGAATCGGTTTTAGCTTTGACCCTAGCTGATCAGGGAAATTTTACC
>DAORIL010000738.1:0-3264 GCA_035438525.1 Pyrinomonadaceae bacterium | reverse complement strand
AAATGTGGCAGACATTCAAACCAAAAGTTAGCCGTTCCCATTTGCGGACTCCGGTTTTTGTCAGGAATTCCGCGTGAATTGATACTTTCGGTGGCAGGCGTCGCACCAAAAAAATCATTTGGCAAATTTCCCGTTTTTTCATCTACTCGTCGTTTGATATTTACTACCCGAATATTTTTGTTTTGAAAATTGGTGAATAAACTAACGCTGTAACCACTAGCCATTATTTCGTCAAAATTTTCTTTCAAAATATCCAACTGAAGATTTTCAAATAAATCCTGTCGCACTGAATAAGTCTTTTCAACGTCTAAAGTAATTTTGGTCACTATACCTAAAGAACCCAAATTTACCACTGCACCATTAAATTTTTCACCATCTGTTTTTTTGTTTAAATTAATAATTTCACCATTTCCTGACACAAATTCAATTGCAGAAACAGTAGAAGCTAAACTTCGGTTTGTAACTCCTGACCCGTGAGTTGCTGTCGCGCACGCCCCAACGACCGAAATATTTGCCAGTGAAGCAAGATTAGGTAAAGCATAACCCGCTTTATTTAATTCTAAACAAAAATCGCTGTATTGCGCTCCACCTTCAACGATGATTGTCATTTTTTTTTCGTCAATCGAAACAATTTTATTTAGCTTTTCTAAGGAAAGATGAATTTCATCACAATCGGCAATTGCGTTAAAACAATGACGGGAACCCAGAGTTTTAATACGTTTTGAGTTTTTTATTAGTTCCTGAATTTGCTCAACATTTTCGGGCTGAAAATGTTGTTTGGAAATATATTTGAGATTCCCCGCCCAATTTTCTTTAAAATTCATAATTTTAGACGTTTTGACGATTTCGCCATTGATCGAGTGCAACTGCCAGCACAATAATTGCACCAATGATTATTTCCTGAACATAATTTGCCCAACCCATCTGCTGACAACCATTTCGTAAAAAAGCCATGATCAATGCACCAATCATTGAGCCTAAAATTGTTCCTTGTCCGCCGTTCAGACTTCCACCGCCAATCACCACCGCCGCAATAATATCTAATTCAGTTCCAACCGCTACGGTCGGATCACCTTGGCGAAGGCGCGACATTTGCATCACACCTGCTAACCCAAAAAACAAACCTGCCAAAGTGTAAATCCAGATTTTCAAACGATTTGTCGCAATTCCACAGGCTTTTGCTGCGGTTTCATTGGAACCGATAGCAAAAACTCTACGCCCGAAAACCGTGTTTCGTAAAACTACCGCCATCAAAATTGCCAAAATTACAGTGATCCAAACACCAACCGCAACTAACAACCAGGGCGGATTTGGCATTGTAACTACTAATTCATTAATCCATGTCGTTTCAGCATTTACAGTTTGTTGATTAGCAAACCATTTCGCAATTCCGCGAGCAATTCCTAACATTCCTAAGGTTGCAATAAAGGGAACAACTTTGAGTGAGGTAATCGTCAATCCGTTAACAAGACCGACTACCGCTCCAACCAAAATTCCTGCAGAAACCGCAAAAAGCGGATTGATTCCGGTATTGATGCACAAAGCCGTTACTACACCGGTCAAAGCAATTGTCGAACCGACGGCCAGATCTATTCCGCCGCTAATGATAATCATCGTCATCCCAATCGCTCCGATGGCGACGATTACAGTTTGTGAAAGCACAATTCGGACGTTAAAAGGTGAAAGGTATTTTTGCGGATCTCCGGTTAAAACGGCAAAAATCAGAATCACGAAAATCAGCCCTAAAAACGGTCCCAGCATTGATAGATGCCTTTTCAAAAAATCAAATTTTGTCTCTGAATTTTGTCTGATTTCGTTTTCCATAATTTAATCTTCAATGACTCCGACAGCTGTTTGCATCACTTTTTCGGTTGTCCATTCCGAAATCGGTAAAGTTTCGGAAAGCAATCCGCGACTCATAACCGCTAATCGGTCGCACATCCCAAAAAGTTCTGGCAACTACGAACTTACAAATAAAATCGCCTTACCTTGGTCAGCGAGTTTCGCAATGGTTTCATAAACCTGAGTTTTGCTGCCGATGTCAATTCCCCGTGTCGGCTCATCTAGCAGCAAAATCTCTGCATTCTGATGCACCAGTCTTCCAATAGTTACTTTTTGTTGATTTCCGCCCGAAAGCGTTGAAACAGCTTGAGTTGCAGTGTTAGTTTTAATTCCGACATTTTCTATTATCCTTTCGGATTGCTCATTTTGTTTGCTTAAATTGAGCCAGCCAAATTTGGAACAAGTTTCAAAACCGGTCATGGTTAAATTATCGGCAATCGAAAGGGTGAGAGCTAAGCCCTCGCCTTTACGGTCTTCGCTGACAAATCCAACCCCATTTTCGAGCTGTTTGGAAGGGGTAATTGAACCTGTTGAGATTGGTTGATTTTTCAACCTGATCGAACCGCCAATCGATTTATTCAACCCGTAAATAGCCCGCACCAATTCGCTTCGCCCCGAACCCATCAAACCCGCAATCCCTAAAATTTCTCCACGGCGCAGAGAAAAACTTGCAGATTTTACTGCCGGAGGAACGATCAGATTTTCAACCTCTAAAACGACTTCATCAAAACTATTACTATTTCGCGGTGGAAATAAATTCTCAACTGAACGTCCCACCATTTTGGAAACTAAAAAGTCATCCGAAACCTCGGAAATTTTTCCGGTTGCCACGCTTTTTCCATCCCGCAAAACGGTAAAACTATCGGCAATTTCACGAATTTCTTCTAGAAAATGACTAATATAAATGATACTGATTCCCTCGGATTTGAGTTTGCGAATCAATGAAAACAAATGTTTGACATCATCACGCTGCAAACTGCTGGTCGGTTCATCCATCAAAATTATTTCTGCCCCAGCTGCAATTGCCCGACAGATTTCTACTACTTGTTGGGCAGCCACTGAAAGTTTTCCAACAATTGTTTGAGGGTGAATATCGGGATGATTGAAATTTTGTAAAACATAATTGGCAGTTTCATTCAAGTTTTTACGGTCTAGCCAGCCGAATTTTGATTTTTCGATTCCCATCAAAATATTTTCGGCAACTGACAAATGCGGAGCGAGCGATAATTCCTGATGAATTAAGGCAATCCGGTTATTTCTTGATTCCAACTCGTTTGTCGGGGAATATTTGTTTCCTTTAAGTTCCATTAAACCGGAGTCTTTTCTAAAGGTTCCAGCCAAAATATTCATCAAAGTTGACTTCCCTGCTCCGTTTTCACCAATCAAAGCGTGAATTTCACCTTTAGCAAGTGCAAAATCAAC
>DAORIL010000737.1:0-3272 GCA_035438525.1 Pyrinomonadaceae bacterium | reverse complement strand
AGAGCGATCTTCAAATCCAAAGATTGTTGAAAATGCCCCCAAGCACTATCGCTGAACTGCAAAATATTTTTCAACGTAAAGGTTGGAAAAGCTATTGGCAAATGCGTCTGGAACTGCTGCCAAAAGCGCCTCAACCGCTTTATGTTATTGAATTAGCAGAAGTGTATATTTTAGTAGGCGAAAATGAAAAAGCTGTCTCCACACTTGAGAAACAGCTTCACACGAGAGAATTAACTGTGGAATTTCTTAGAATCGAACCAATTTTTGCATCTCTTAAATCAAATGCAAAATTTAAAGAATTAATAAAGTAAACTTCAGAAGTTTTTGAACAATTCGTTAAAAAATAATCGTCATTACCAGAGTCAAAGCCGGAATAATAAATCCCCAAGTTTCTGCCGGAATAAAGAAAAATGAGTGTTTATTACTGGAAGATTCAATATTTTCATTGAGCATATTTCCAATTACCCATACAGCAAATCCGGCAGGAATCGAACCAATAATTTTGAGCAAACCGGATGATTCATACGTTCCCGCGCCAAAAATTGTGTTAGCAATAAGTTGAACGCCCCACAATGTGACAAACCAAACGATTGGAACTACAATTCCCCATCCCTTCCAAATATAAATCATAATTTTTCTCCTAAAAGTTTAAGGTGTAAGTAAAAAATTCACCGTCATCATAAACCAAATTCTTTATGAATGGCAACTTTTATTGTTGATTTAAATAACCCTTTTCGATTTTAGCTAATTCAAAATGTAATTGTGTTCGATCTATCATTGAATCAGAACAGAAATCACATTTCTCAACAATCCTAAACTTTCCCACAGCAATAAATCGAACAATTCCTTCGGAAACGTATTTGTTACTCTTTTTAATTTCATCTAATTTCTTATCAATTTCGTTTTGATTTTTCTCATTAAACAAAAGAGCAATTAGCTTATTGTCGTCAAATTGGGGTGAACAATTCCAATCTGCCAAATAATAACCGTGAAAATTCTCATGTAGATCTGCGCTTAATCTAACAGTTTGACCATTATATTTATCCGGATTATTGACCAATTCGCAAATGGAAAGAATCGGTAAATCTTCCTTAATTTCTTCAACTATTGGTTGTTGATTAAATTTTAGCCAAGTTAAAGTTGAAAAAATTCCACATGCAAAGGTTAAAAGAACCACCCCAAACCAAGCAAATATTTTTTTCATAACCACTTAAATCCCTTTAAATATTCGGCAAAACAAACGCTCCAAGATGCGGTTTATCAGTATTTAAACAAGTTTGCAATGCCATCTCTAATGCCTTTCGCAAATCTTCGGGAATGACAATCGCGTCAACTAATCCGCGAGCCGCGGCGTGTTTGGCATCCAATTCCCTTTCATATGTTTCGCGCACTTTTTGCATTTCAGCTAAAGTTGCTTCGTCCGGTTCTTGTCCTGCTTTTTTAAGTTTTTCGAGTTGTGTTCCAAAAATCGCTTGGACAGCCGAATCGCCTTCCATAACACCCATTCTCCCCGTTGGGAGAGAGAAAATAAAATCAGGATCAAAACCTTGTCCAGCCATCGCGTAATAGCCAGCACCGGAAGCGTGATTGATGGTTAGAACAATTTTCGGACTGGTCGCCGTTGCCATCGCTTCGACAAACATTGCCCCGCTTCGGATAATACCTGAATGTTCGGCTTCCGCGCCAACCATAAAGCCGGAAACGTCCTGGATATAAACGATTGGAGTCGAATGACGATTGCAGTTTTCAATAAAATACGCACATTTTTCGGCAGAATCTTTGTAAATAATTCCTCCGAATTTAGGAGGTTTGCCAGCGGAATTTTTGACCATTCCGCGTGCGTTGGCAATGATTCCGACTTGGATTCCGCAAATTCGCGCCGTTCCGCAAATCATTTCCTTGGCAAAATCGGCTTGGAATTCGTCCAATTCCCCACCGTCCAAAATGCAGTCCAAAACTTCGCGCATATCGTAAGGAGATTTGTGTTCCTGTGGCAAAACTTCGTAGAGTTTTTCGGGCGAATTTTTCGGGTTTTGCGGTTCGATAATTGAAACTTTGGTTTGATGTTTATTTGGTAATTCGGAAACTAATTTACGGATTTTTTCCAAACATTCCTGTTCGTCTTTGGTTCGATAATGGGCAACCCCTGAAATCGCATTATGCGTCATTGCGCCGCCAAGAGTTTCATTGTCAATACTTTGCCCCGTCGCGCCTTTGACCAGATTCGCTCCCCCTAATCCCATGAACGAAGTTCCTTCCACCATCAAAATCACATCCGAAAGTGCGGGAAGATACGCGCCACCCGCCACGCACATTCCCATCACAGCAGCGATTTGCGGAGTTTTCAAATAACGACGCATCAGCGAATTGTAATAGAAAATCCGCGCCGCCCCGTATTGACCAGGGAAAACTCCGCCTTGGTAAGGCAAATTAACCCCTGCGGAATCAACCAGATAAATAATTGGAATATTATTCCGCATCGCAATTTCCTGTGCGCGAAGAATTTTTTTGATCGTTTCGGGATACCACGCGCCAGCTTTGATAGTGGCATCGTTGGCAATGACAACACATTCGCGCCCGTGGATTCGCCCAATCGAAGTCACAACTGCTGCCGCCGGAGCTTGACCTTTGTATTCGTCATATGCAACCAGCAAGCCGATTTCCTGTTGATACGAATCTGCGTCAAACAATAAATTAATCCGTTCACGGGCAGTTAATTTGCCTTGCGAATGGATTTTTTCAATTTTTTCAACGCCACCGCCGAGCTTTAATTTTCGCTCAAGCCGTGTATATTCTTCGGTTAATTCTTTAAGTCTGGTTTGTTTTTCTTGGGTTTTCATTGTAAATAATTCAAAATAAATCTGTAAGGAAATTCATCTAAAATTGGATTATTTGAATCCATAAATTGTCTAATAGTCCTTTTCCTTGCTTTTGGTCTTCCGTGTTCATTAAGTCCATAAAGTTTAATCGTAATTTTGGCTCGCTCAATAATTTCAAGGTCTGAAAGGTCAGAATTTGGAATTATATTGCCTGTTTTTGTGTCATATTCAAAGAAATACTCAAAAGCGTAATCATCAATATCAGGTTTCAAAAGTTGTTCATCAAAATTTTCGAGCTTTGATTGCTGACATTTGGAACAACAATAAAACAAGTTTTCCCAAACGTATGAAAGAAGCGGAAACTGCGATTTTGGCTTAAAATGTTCTATTGAATCAGCACTCACGGATTCAACAGGAAATCCATCGCAAAAAGAACAATGAGCATTTTCTAAC
>DAORIL010000736.1:0-3276 GCA_035438525.1 Pyrinomonadaceae bacterium | reverse complement strand
GGACCCGGTTGATGACAGGTTGAACAACTGCCGATATTTTTTTCACCGACCACTTTATCTGTGGTATGACATTGAAAACAGGTTTCGTGAGCATTGGCGGACGAGGGAATTGTCATTCCATCGTTCTGCGGTTTGTGGCAAGTGGCACAATTTGTTTCTTTGAAATGTGCCGTATGATTGAATTGAACCCCGAAACTTTTTATAGCAGGAAAAGGTTTTAGTTTTCCCGGATCTTTATCTGTATGGCAAACAGCGCAAATAGGATGTGAATTATCAGCAAATTGTGGGGTGTGGCATCCTGCACAAGTCGCATGGTTAGCAAATTTTGGTTTGGGTGAATCATCATTTCGTTGATGGCAAAGCAGGCAAGGAACTGTTTTATGACGCGCGCTATCGTGCTTAAACTGTGAAAAATCAACATCTTCCATTTTGTCCGTGGACACCAACGATTCGGGCAAAGGTTTAAATGGACTTTCAGCCGGTGGTTTTTCCTGAATTTGACTGGTGCAGGAAGAAAATAAATATCCGCCAACCAAGATCAAAAAAGACAATACAATCCATTTCTGTAAACGTTTGTTAAAATTGCCATTTATTTTTCTTTTTTGAGTTGGTTGTGTCATTTAATTTCCTTTGCCTAAATCCGAAATCGCCTTTATGTGCGAAGTCGGAATTTCCAATTTGCCAAATGTGATATGGCATTTGACGCACTCAAATTTTGCATCTTTTTTCTTTGAATCAACTTCGTAATTCAAAGCTCCACCATCATCAGTGGTTGGAGTTATGTGACAAGGAGCGCAGGATGTAACGGCAACTTTTTTGGTCTTTACGTCTAGTGTATCTATTTTAGTTGCATTGTGACAGGTTGCACATTCCAAATCAACGTGCCCGAAAAACTCGTGTTGGAATTTGCCCGATGAATCTCTTCTTTTCCACTCTTGAAGTGTGATTTTGTCAGTAACTCCAATTTTTTCTGCGAGTTGCTTATCAAAATCGGCGATTGGCGACCTTGGTTTGATTTTATGACAGGTAGCACAATCGGTTGGTGCAGGAGCAATTCCGGTATCGGTCGAATGACAGCTAAAACAATTAGTGTGCCCGATTGGTGCAGTTTTAAATGTTCCTTTTTTTAGCCAAAACCCTTCACCTAAATCTTTTGGTGGAGTTATTACAAATTCAACATCCGATTTTCCCTGTGGTTGATAGGTTTGGTGACAAACCTTACAACTGTCTTCCTTTCCTCGCCTCAACCCAGCTTTGATAAATGAAACTCCATTTTGAACAGGCTCAAAAGGATTTTCATTTCGACTTACCAGTTCAACATGAATTTCATGAGAAAAGTGAACCTGAAATTCCGATTCGGAAGTTTTGCCTTTTGGCGATAGGTCAAAAATTTCGCGTGGATTAGGAAAAGGATGCCGGGAACTGTCATTTGGGGAAGGATTAGTGTGGCAATTGGCGCAAATTGTTGGCAGTTTACCGAAAAAAAACTGCTCACGATGACAGCTTACGCAAGATTCGTGTTTTGGAAAATCAGTCACATCTGGAAAAGCAGAATCTTTATTACGAACCTTATCCCAATTTGCCGTGGGAACTTTATGACAAGCGTCACAGGCTAATTTTAAGGTTAAATGCGTGTTATGCGAAAAATTAGAGTAATCGGGGATTTGAGGCGTTGGTGTGGTTTTGACCTCAGGCTTTCGTTTGTTTTTTGAAGAAGTTTGTGCTTCAACCTCAACACTCAATCTTTTTGAAATAACATTTGGAAAAAAGAAACAAGTTAGAAAGAGGAAAAATGCCAAAACAACTATTTTCAAACGTATATTAAGTTTTTCATTTGGCTGTCCGTTTATCATTAAAAGAATAATGCCTCAAATCAATTTAAGACCACAACCTAAATTTATAAAATAAGGAAATTTATAGCTGTGATGTTCATCACAAGGATAAATAAAACAAAGTGGTTGAGTTGGTGGGTAAAATTCCCCAGTTGAACAAAAAAAGGTTTGGGGTAAAAGTTTACATCTGACATGAGAAAGCTTTAACTAGCTGTTAAATAAGAGTTTAATGGAATCCTGCTGTTGAGGCACAATTATTGCACTATTTGAGTTTGAGTTCAATTCTTAAAGACAAAACTAATTCAAAAATGGAAGATACAATTAAAAATACAGCAATTAAATTACCGGAAAAAACAAAATATAAGGACTCTGTTCTGTCACGTTTTTTGAAACTACTTTGTTCAGTTCGTTTCGGTGTTGTCCTTTTAATTTTGTTGGGGCTTGCCTGTGTTGCCGGGATGTTGATAATGCAGCAAAATGTGGATGGGTTTGAGCGTTATTATGCCGAACTCACTCCTTCGGAACGATATGTTTACGGCTCGCTTGGGTTTTTTGATATTTACCATGTTTGGTATTTTAACGCTCTGTTAGCCATTCTATCAGTCAATATCGTTTTAGCTTCATTTGATCGTTTTCCCAAAACCTGGCAATTCATTAAAAAGCCGGTTTTAACTCCGCCGCTTCGTTGGTTAAAAGAACAAGACGAAAATATTTCTTACACTGTAAAATGTGTCGATAAAAAAGAAGCCACTGAAAAAGTAGTGGAAACTTTTAAAAAGTCTAGTTGGAAGAAAACAAAAATCAGCGAAAAAAATGGACGCACTTTTGTTTTTGCCCAGTCCGGGGTTTGGAACCGTTTCGGTTATTTAGCAGTTCACGTTGGATTACTGACGATTTTCCTTGGCGGATTTATGACATCTCAAATGGGTCATACCGGAAATTTGCCATTAACTCCGGGGCAAACCGAAAATTTGATATATGAAACCGAATCAAATCTTGATCAGGTTCAACAGGTTACAAAACGGCTGCCATTTGAAATAACCTGCACCGATATTCAACAAAAATTAATTAAAAAAGATGAATCAATTGGCGCGATGAACACAATTGACTGGTTGACGATGGTTCAAATTAAAGATGGAGGGCAAACGCACGAAGCGGTTGTGCAAATGAACCGCCCGTTTGATTATCGCGGCTATAGATTTTTCCAGGCCAGTTTTGTTCCGATCGGAAAAGCCAGAACTATTACCATTCAACTAACTGATGCCAATGGAAACAAAAAGGAAGTCAATATTAAAAGGGACGGTTCAACTACTTTGGATGATGGAACCAATATTCGATTCGTAGATTTTCGCGGGGATTTTAGCTTAAGTCAGGAAAATCCAAACGAAGATACTAGCGATTATCCAAATCCCGGTGCAACTTTGGAGGTAACTCAACCAAATGG
>DAORIL010000735.1:0-3278 GCA_035438525.1 Pyrinomonadaceae bacterium | reverse complement strand
AACCACCCAAATCTCCGAGGTTTTCGCCCAAGGTCAGTTTACCATTGATAAACAATTCAGGTTGAACTTCGTAGCCGTTAAATTGTTCAACTACACAATTGGCTCTTTCCTCAAACTTTTTACGGTCTTCGGGAGTCCACCACGATTTTAAATTGCCATCACCATCGAATTGACTTCCTTCGTCGTCAAATCCGTGTGTGATTTCGTGACCGATTCCGCCACCAATAGCTCCGTAATTGATTGCATCATCAGCATTTGCATTAAAGAATGGCGGCTGCAAAATTCCGGCAGGAAAAGTGACATCATTAAAAACAGGATTATACCCGGCATTAACAGTCGGCGGTGTCATTCCCCAACGGGTTTTGTCAACGGGTGTATTAACATCTTTCAAATTTCGGGCAATTTGAAATTGGGCAGAGCTTAAAGTGTTCGCCAAGTAGGATGTTCGATCAATTTTTAATCCGGCATAACCACGCAATTTATCAGGATAACCGATTTTTCGTTTAATGGCGGCGAGTTTGGCCAAAGCTTTAGTTTTTGTCTCAGCACTCATCCATTCCAAATTATTAATTCTTTCGCGATAAGCCGCAAAAAGGTTGTCAATCATCACATCCATCCGTTTTTTGGCTTCTGGTGTGTAGGCTTTTTTGACGAATTCCTGACCGAGTGCTTCACCCAAATTATTATCTGTAGCACTGGCACAACGCCGCCAACGCGGAAGCATTTCTTTTTGACCACTTAAATATTTGCCAAAGAAATTGAAATTTTCATCAACAAAAGCCTTGGGCAAACGATTGGCAGTCGAAGTGATCAGTGCCCAACGCAAATTCGTTTTCCATTGGTCGAGGGGAACTTCCGTCATCATTTTGCTGACTTCGGCAAAAAAATCAGGTTGACCGATAATAACTTCTTTAACTTGCGGAATTCCTCGAGTGGTTAAATAAGCAGTCCACGAAAAATTCGGACTCATTTCAGTGAGCTGTGCCAAATCCTTTTTGTTATAGGTCTTTTCAGGATCACGCAATTCAACCGGACTCATTGAGGCTTTTGCTAAACGGGTTTGAAAATCCAACACGGTTTTGGCATTAGCGGCGGCTTTATCCGCATCATCGCCGAAAAGTTTGAACATATTGGTCAGATGTTCGACAAATTTAGTGCGGGTTTCGACCGATTTGGGATCGTCTTTCAAATAATAATCTTTGGTTGGCAGGGTCAAACCGCCTTGATTAGCATTTGCTACGTTCATTGAACTGTTTTTAGCATCCGAAAAAACACCAAAAGTAAAAATGTTCCCGATTCCCATCGAATGAAAAGCAGCAATTTGTTGTTGTAAGCCTTTGACATCTTTAATGTTATTGATTTGTTGAAAATACGGGTTGAGAGCTGTCGTCCCTGCTTTTTCAATTTCATCTTCGTTGGTGCAACTGGCATAAAAGTCGCCTATCAACTGTAAACTGCTTCCGGCAGGAGCTTTAGCTTGACCGGCGCTTTCCAAAATGCTTTTGAGTGTGTTGTTATTGTTTTCGTTCAGTATATTGAAACTTCCCCAACGGGCTTGCGAAGCGGGGATTTCGGTATTTTTGAGCCAACCTCCGTTAGCATATTGATAAAAGTCTTCGCAGGCATCCGCTGAAGTATCCATTCGGCTGGTATCAAACGCCTTTGTCTGGGCAAAACTGTTGATTGAAAAAGCCAGCAATAGACAAAATGTTATTGCATAGCGAACTGAAAATGAACTCATTTTAATTTTCTCCATTAAATTGCGGTTTGTAGATTTTTGTAATCTATCAAGTAAAACAGATTATCAGATTTTAGCTATTTTTATAGGAAAAGGTGATTTGGTGCAGGGAAACGGGGCAAGTTGCACTAAATTAGTTACGGAACGGGGATAAAATTTTCACTTACCGCTTCCCAAAGTTCTTTGGCTAATTCTTTACGATTATGGTTTTGAATTGGTTTTTCACCGAAATTTATTATTGCTGTTACTTCTTTTAATTGAAAGAAACGCCATAAATGCTCGATAAAGGTTGTTTCATCCCACCAACAAACCGAATAACTTGGCGGAGGTTCATCAATAGGAGTCTGGTAACTAAGTGAAGCATAATGAACTGCCAAATCTGATTGTGCGGCAAATTCTAAAAAGGATGATTTGAATGGCAAAACTTCTTCGCCTTTAGTGCTGGTTCCTTCGGGAAAAATAATAACTCCTTCGCCTCTGTCTAAAGCATTCAAGACATTTAATCCGGCTCGTGGAATATCGCGTTTGCATTGTCGGTTAACATAAATATTCCCTATATCACGCACCATTTTCCCGGCGGCAAACCAACTTTCAATTTCTCCTTTGGCCACATAAACGCCTTCAACAACGGCACGGATTGTGGGAATATCGACATAGCTTAAATGATTGCAAACTAGAAAGAACGGGGCATGTGGCGGGGTGCCGATAACCTCAATTTTCATATTCGAGATTTTGACAAACCAACGCGACCAGGTGCGAAAGATTATTTGCCGCCAATATTGTTGATTAGGAATGAAAATCGCACCGATCCACCACACTCCGTAAATTCCGAAAGTGAGGGCGAAAAATGAAATAAACCGAATTGCTGCCCGTAGTTTTTTCATATTTTGTAAGAGAAATTTTAACGCAAAGGCGCGAAGACGCAAAGTAAAAAGTAAAAAGGTAAAAGGTAAAAGGTAAAAGGCAAAATAAAAAAGCATTTCTTAAACTTTGCGTCTTGGCAACTTTGCGTCTTTGCGTTAAAAAATCAAATCTTTAAATGCTCAAAAGGTGAGAAAAACATTTGATAATAGCGTTCTTCAATTTTATCAACCTCAAAAAGGACAAAGAAATCAATGGTTTTGAATTGTCTGTCAATCGCCGGTTCGCCGCAAACTTTTGCACCAATTCGTAGATAAGTGTGGAAAAGTTTTGGTAATTCGATTTCCTTTGTTTCATTTGGAGTCAGAAAATCTTCCGGTTGGCATTGACATTCTTCCCGTGCATCCACCCGAATTTCAGAATGCAAAGCATTTAATTCTCTTAGTTGTTGAGCAGCGCGTTTTCCATCCGAGCAATCTAAAGTAAAAAGTGAGCAACAACCGAATAAATAGCGTTTTCGCATTTTGGTGACATATAAAGCCAAACCTTTCCAGAGCAAAAAAAGAACCCGTGTATTACGATGCTCACGGGCAATGCATGAACGTCCGATTTCCAATGAATTTGCCAATACCTCATACGGTAAATCTTCTAAACGAAATTCACCCGACGAATAAAAACC
>DAORIL010000734.1:0-3287 GCA_035438525.1 Pyrinomonadaceae bacterium | reverse complement strand
CAGTATTGAAGAGATTATTGACGTTGACACCGAGGGTAAGATTATATGGTTTGCTGGTTTCTCCACCGCCAAACATAGCCATCATACCGCCGCCACCGCCCCCCATCATCACAACCTGTTGACCGCCGCCACCGCCGCCGCGATTTCCGCCGCCGCCGCCACGATTTCCACCGCCGGCGTTACCACCACGATTTCCGCCGCCTTGTTGGTTTCCTTGCCCGTTTTGAGCCACTGCATTAGCTTTTGGACCGCCAAAACCAAAGGTTTTGCTCAAGTTCATATTGACAAGAACACTTCCCGGTCCTCTTCCGTAGTTACGCGGAATAATGGCATTGAGGTTGGGAATTCCACTAACATCGCAGAATGATGCAGTTAAATTTCTTTGAGTGCAAGCTGCTTTTAATTCAGCATAGGTTGGTCTTTCCAAAGTCAAAGAATCCCGATTTGAATCAATTCCGGTCGTGATATTGAATCTTCTGGCTGAACTGATGATAACGGTCGGATTCATTCTAAATCCCCAAGGTAAACCAACTGAACCACCGGTAAAGAAATTATGTCTGACACTGGAGGATATTTCTCCATATTCATTGCTCATATCATAACTATATGCTGGGAATCCAGCTCCACCGAACCCACCAAAACCACCTCGACCACTCGTGCTGTCGGTATCTCCTTTTGTAATACCAAGACCATAGTTTCCGAAAAGAGTAATTCTTGAACCAATATTTGTTCTAAAACCAACCATTAACTGATTAGTATTAGAAGTTCCATTGGCTTCATATTCAAAAATATTTCCGAGAGCTGGATTTGGACGCAGCAACCGATATTGTGTTTCATCCTGCGGACAGGCAAAACCTGCCGGACAAACCGGAGCATTGATATTTCTGATTCTAATGTTATGCAATGAACGTGATGAAACGTAGGTTGCTGAAATATTAGAACCTCTCCATGGCAAAGTTCTTTCGACGCTAAATACCCCTTGAATTGAATATGGTGTTTGTAATCCGGCATCAATTTTATAAGGAATACTGGCACGCGCGCTCAATTGAGCAATACTTGGAATATTTGTAACACCGCTATTGGTAAAGACCGGTTGTCCCAGAATTGCCGGAACGTTGGTTACTGTATATTGAAGCTGGGAAACCCCGTCATTGCGGATAGTTCTCAGGACACTATTTTCTCCAAAACGCTCAAAGAATATTCCAAAACCACCGCGGAAAACTGTTTTTGGTTGTTTTGCACCACCTGCGCCCGGAGACCAGGCAACCCCGATTCGGGGAGCAAAATTAAGATTACTGCTGATATTGGTTTGATTTTCGTAACGAAGACCATAACTCAAGGTCAGATCTTTTCTGGCTTTCCAATCATCGGTATAGAAAAAGGCATAATCAACCTGTGAAACGCTGGCAAGAGGATTTCCTGCCGTAATCGAAAATTGGTTCGGATTATATCGCGGATCGGCATTACCCAAAACCTTTTGACGATATTGTTCAATTGACGAAACCAAAACATCATCACTTGTATCTAAAGTTCCTTTGTTATCAACAAAACCAAAGAATGAAAATGTTCCGCCATAGTTTGATTCCGAACGGTCATTGATACTTATTCCGCGAATTCTGGTTCCGAATTTGATCGAATGCTCTGCATTTTTACCAAATGAAGTCGTTGTATAGTTTTGTAATTCCCAACGGTTTGATTTGGTATAGTTCAAACCAACCTGTGCACCGCCGCCGGTAAAAGCGCTGGAAACCTGAATGGTCGGAATCGAATTGTCCCCGGTTTGGGTGCGGTTATTTCTTTCAAATTGGAATCTCGTTTCATTAACAGTTTTGGCGTTAATGATCATTGACTCTGCAATTCTTACTTCGTTTTGCGTATTTTGGGAATTGGATGCCCGACTCGGAAGTGAAAATCCTCCAATACCTTGATTTTGAGAAGTATTGCGCGAATATCCGTAATTAATTTGCAAAGTATTGTTGTCATTGATGGCAAAATCAAATCTGGGTCCGATTGAAAACCGACGACCCGGGATGTTTACATCTTTGATAAATGATGCAATGTTGTTTGAAGAATCCAATACTGTTGCCTTGATTAAGTTGCTGCTATCATTTTGGCTATAATTTAAATCAACGGCAAATTGTGATTTTTTAGCAGTGATCGGACCGCTTAAATAGCCTCCAAAACTTTTATTCTGGCTGGCAGCTCGATTAGTAGCAAATGGATTGCGGGAATTCAAACTTTCATCATTGAAATTACTGTTAAAAGAGCCACGAAGTTTGCCATAACCGGGTTTCGTTAAAATTTCTACCCGACCAAAACCGATTCTGTCGTATTCAGCCGAAAACGGATTTTGGTTAAATCGAATTTCACGAATCGCATCTTTAGGAGGCATTCTGCCGCCCGAAAAACCGTCAATGCTGAATTGCGCACCGTCCGGTCCTGCTGCTGAACCTGCCATTGCCTGTAAATAAGCCTGAAGCTCATCAGGATCGTCCGGCAGATCTTTAATATCTTTTTCGCTCAGAACGGTTGCCGTTTTGTTTCTGGTAGGATCAGTATCAACGTCCTCCTGACCGCCTACGTCAACTTGGGTAGTGCCGCCAGCAACTTCCATGGCAATTGGTAACTCAGTTTTATTGCCGGCAGTTACTTCAATTGGATCGCTTTCATACGATGTAAATTTGTCTGCAGCCGCTTTGACCACATATTTGCCCGGAGCCAGTCCGGTAATATTAAATTCGCCCGATTTATTTACGGTAACTACTTTGGTTTGACCATTTGAATCAACCACTGTGACCGTTGCACCGGGAATTACTTGACCTAAAGTGTTGTAAACTTGTCCGCTGATGCTGCCTGTTGTTTGAGCAAAAATACTTGATGTAATAAATAAAGTTAAAAACCCTATAAATCCGAATAATCTAATGTTTTTCATAATTAATCCTTATGTTGAAGTAAAAAGGGTAATAACTGCTAACCCGAATATCTTAAAAGGTAAAGGATAAAAGCTAATTGGAGTTTCCGCTTAGCTTTTACTAAATGTCTGTTTGTAAATAATTACGGATTGCCAAAGCCTCCGTCTAATCCCGGAATATTAATAGTCGGTGATTGATTTCCGCCGCCGCCACCCATATTGACTCGTGGCGTTGTCAAAAACGGCTCAACACCTGCCCATAATCTGATTGCTGTATAATGATTGGCAACTGTGCCTGCCGGACTGGAAACTCCAATCGTATCCCCAACTTTTAATTCGGCAATTGTAGTATTTGGTAAATTGTTGACCATATCTT
>DAORIL010000733.1:0-3289 GCA_035438525.1 Pyrinomonadaceae bacterium | reverse complement strand
ATTCTACAACTCTTTTGTTGGTTTGCTTCTCCATTTTCAACTACTGATTCGCATTAAGAATTGGTCTCAATTAAAACGATCCGTAACATTAGTTGGCAAGTTTTGATTTGAAGCTCCAAGTGAACCTAATCCTTTGAAGGCATAAACTAATAAAACTGAAAGCTCAATCCATTTTTTTGTTATTTAGTGTTACCAAAACTGTTCAAGAGTTAAAATCAATTGCCCGGCAACGTTGAAATTGAGTATTGGCGAGATGAAGAGGTCGTGTAATCCTTCTTTTACAAAATTAAAGTTTGAACTAGAATATGAAGTTTACAAACATTTTAATCCCTTCCTTAGCGGTTTAATTCCCCGTTGCTGTGCTACGGAAGTCCGATTTTAGAAAATTCGTGGTTTTCGCCGCTTTGGGCGAAAAAGTTTCGGGCGAATACCACGTCAGCTTGCTGCGGGGTATTCGGAAACTAACGAATTTTCAATTTAATAAAAAAACTTCCAAAACCGAGGTATTTAGAAGTTTTTCGATTATTTTTTTATACCGTGCTTATCTCTTTAAATACAGTTTCATTTTACCTAGATTTTTCTTGGCATTTCCTTGAATGACCTCGATTTGTATAAAAGCAAAGTTATTATTAAAGAAAATAACCTTCAAGCCATCATATGCCCGCATCGGAAGCGGGTTTTCTACATTAGTAATTGTAAATTTATCAGCATTTTTACCTTCTATCAGTTTTGCTTGTGCTGGTGTTAACTGCATCAGACCGCCGACCATTTGTTTCCCCTCTTTCATAAACTTGATAGTAAGATATTTGGTGCCTGCCGGCGCATTCGGTTCATCGTTTCTCCGGGTGTGGACATCAAAAATTAATTGCTGTCCTGCTGCCGGTGTGCCTGAGCCGGAACCTACAGGCATGGAAAATTCTCCAATCACCTGTTGAGCCGAAACATTGCCGGAAATGGCTATCATTAAACCGAACATCATCGCTAAAAACATTATTTTTTTCATTTTATTTATCTCCGTTTTTTTTCTTTTTTTTTTCAACTCACCAGAGTCGGGGGTCTCAGGATATAACACAGCCTGAAATCTTATTTTTGTCATTGCTTAATTTACGTAGCAGATCAGGTGAAACAAAGCCTTGTGGATTTCCAAGTTTGGATTAATGCAAAAGATTTTTGCATTATTTCAAACCTGTCTTTCATTAGCACTGATAACATGATACCCGGCTAATTGTTAAAATTTTTACCGTTCTTTGTCGGTTTTCGGAATGTAAATATGAGCTAGATCAATTTCTTTTACATTCAATATTAAACCTCGTTTTCCTTCTCAAACAGACCGTTTTCAACTTAAATTTATCTGCGCCTCGCAGTCTAAAATTGCGGCTAAGGATGAAGGGCAAATCATCAATGCCCCTGCTTCCGTTTCGGTAAAATGTGCCGCGCCCGTTTCGATAATCTGAAAAATGCGGCGTTGATTAATTCCTAACAAATTGGCAGATTGCGTGATTGTTAACATCGGGTCGCCGCATTCTGTGCAAACCGTATGTTTAACCAATGGCAATTGGCGAATAATAAACCGCCGTTTGGTGGCAACCAACATTTCAAATTTTCGCTTGATCTCCATATTGCTTTAATCGAAAAGAAACTCTCTTTTGACGATGTGAACGAATCTATGATTTTTGAATTAAAAAGTCTGGATTGTTTTGGGATTGTTTTGGGATTGTTTTGGGATTATGGTAAAATCCCAACAAACACGGGGTTCAATGACTACAGACAATACTCAGAAAGCACCAGACAATTCTAAAAAAATCAATGAGCTTTACCAATTTGGTGTATTTAGGTTGGATGCGGCGGAGCGTCGTTTGTGGTGCGAGGATGAACCGATACATCTTACTCCTAAACAATTCGACCTGCTTTTTTATTTTGTCGAAAATGCGGGGCGCGTGGCGAAAAAGAGCGAACTGCTTGATGCAGTTTGGGCTGATACCTACGTCGAGGAAACCACCCTGACGCGGAATGTTTCGTGGCTCAGAAACAAACTAATAGAATATGCGGATGGGAAACCGATGATCGAAACCGTCCCGAAATTAGGCTATCGGTTTACGGCAGAGGTCAATCGTTTAGACGAAAGCACCCTTTTCGGTGAGGAGCAAATCATCCAATATGTCCGCGGTGAGGAAATCATTACAATTGACGACACTGATTTTTTGAGAAAGGGAGAAAATGAAAATAAGGTCAACAATTTGTCAAAAGGTCAGCCATATTTATCTGTTTCCCGCTTTATATTGATTGCTTTCGGACTCGTAATACTAATCGGAGTCGGTTTTATTATTTATCAAAATTATTTTAAAACTCACACCCCGTCAGCAATTGTGGCATCGCAGATCGTTCCTTTTTCTGCTGTGCCTGGAAACGAAAATAGTCCGGCGTTTTCGCCCGACGGGAATTATCTCGCTTATTCGTGGAACAGCGGCGAAGGAAGCGAGGGCGATATTTATGTCAAACTCGTTGATACCGGCGAACCGATGCAGCTGACCAGGACAAAAGAAAATGAACAATATCCGGTATTTTCACCTGACGGCAAATATATTGCTTTTATTCGGGGAAAATACGGTGAACCCGGCGATCTGATGATCATTCCGCTGATCGGAGGAACTGAACGCCGCATCGCCAGACTATTTTCCGGCAATTACAGTATTTCTTTCTCTCCCGACGGACAACATATCGCGGTCATTGACACCGAAAATTCGACCGATGGCGGACAGTTCGCGGTCTATCTGATCAATATCCGAACCGGCGAACGCAGGCGCCTTACCGCTCCCTCGGAATTTAAGGGTGAAACCACGCCTCGTTTTTCGCCGGACGGCAAAAGTCTGGCTTTCATCCGGATTGCCAAAGATGCAAATCCCAACACGCTCGGAACACAGGATATGTTTGTCGTTCCAACTGGGGGCGGCAAACCCCGGCAAATAACATTCGACGGCGTAATCATTAATTCGCTGGCTTGGGATGCTGACAGTCAACACATTTATTTCGCGTCGAATCGTTTGACTAATCTTTCGAGAATCTGGCGCATCAATGCAAAGGGAGGCGATCCGGTTATCATCACAACCGGCGGAAGAAACATCACGAATTTGGTTATTTCTCCCAGGGGTAAAAAAATCGCCTTTGCCGAGAAAACCGAATTAACTTCAATCCGGATTGTTCAACCGGACGGAAAGCCCGCAAAACAACTGATTGATTCGACCGTTGGGACATATTTTCCGAATTTTTCACCCGACGGTTCGCGCATCGT
>DAORIL010000732.1:0-3290 GCA_035438525.1 Pyrinomonadaceae bacterium | reverse complement strand
ACGGTAGAATCGTTTCGGTTTTAGAAGGCGGCTATAATCTTGAAACTTTGGGGAAAACTGTGGTTAATCACGTTGCAGAATTGAGTAAAGATTAATTCGATTTTAACGCAAAGGAACAAAAAAGCTTAGACACAAAGAAAAAACTCTGCTCGGTTTTGCCTTTTTTTCTTTTTACTTTTTACTTTTCTCCCTACTCCCAAATTCCCTTTCTCCCTTTCCCTGCTTTGTGCTAAACTCTCATTCGAGGAGATAAAAACAATGCCGGATCTTGAACTACCATGCGTTCAATGTAAAGAGACATTTCTTTTTACCGAAAAAGAGCAAATGATTTTTTACGAACGAAATCAAGCTCAACCGCAAAGATGCCCCAAATGCCGTTCAAAAAAAGTGGCGCTGCGGGAAGATGCACCGACTCGTTACGAAATTGTTTGCGACAACTGCGGAAAGCACGACCAGGTGCCGTTTCAGCCGAAAGTCGGACGCTCGGTGTTGTGCAAAGAATGTTATAATTCCAGCCGTTCGCGGAGTCGGCACGCTTAAAAATTAGTCTCAAATCAAAAGTCTCAGGTCTCAGGTCGTTACGGCGTGACTTGAGACTTTGGACTTGAGACTTGAGACTTTAAATATGAGTTTTGAAACAGTAATTTACGAATTAAACGAAAACCTTGCAACCATTCAACTTAATCGTCCCGAATCGCTCAATGCTTTTTCGGTGCAATTAACCAAAGATTTGTCATCGGCTATTGACCAGGCTGTGACGGATAAAGCTCGCGCCATTGTTTTAACCGGCGCAGGACGCGCTTTTTCATCCGGCGGAGATTTGATGGGAATGGTCAAAATGCAAAAACAAGGTGTTCCGGTAATTGAACCGCTCCGTTTGATGCACAAAGCAATTGTTCAAATTCGTGAAACTCCGATTCCATTTGTAGCAGCAGTCAACGGCGTTTGTGCAGGCGCAGGAACAAATTTCGCTCTGGCTTGCGACATTGTTTTTGCGGATGAAAAGGCAATTTTTAATGAAGCCTTTATTAAAATCGGGTTGTCGCCTGATTGCGGCGGAAGTTTCTTTTTGCCACGTGTGGTCGGCGAAAAAATTGCTGCCGAATTGATGATGACAGGCGATTCGATTGACTCAAACCGCGCCTTGCAGTTAGGAATGATAAATCGGGTCGTGCCAGCCGAAAATCTTTTAGCCGAAGCGACTGCATTTGCGACAAAATTATCATTGCAACCAACCGCAGTTATCGGGCGTATTAAACAAATGATGAACGCCACTTTCTCGAATAATCTCCACGCTCAGCTTGATTTAGAAGAAGCGTGCCAAGTTAAATCAGGCAATTCACCAAATTTCCGCGAAGGTGTGCAGTCATTTTTTGAAAAGCGTCAGCCGAATTTTACAGGCGATTGAAAAGATAAATATTTTGAAGGTAAGAAGCCGTTGGGATTTCAAGCCTGACGGCTTTTTTAATTGATAGTGGAAAATTGATTTTGGAAAATTAATTAGGCGCAATTGCTTAAAATTATTCATTATCCACTTTCCATTTTCCATTGTGTTTATGAATTTAAATTATTGGGAATTATTAAGCGGAAACAGAAATTTCCGCAATTTATTGTGGGGACAGTTTGTCTCTGAAATGGGCAATTGGTTTAACTTCATTGCAGGGCTGGGATTGGTGCGTGTCGTTTCTGATGCGTCTCCGATGGCAGCCGGAATTTTGTTTGTCTCGCGTTTATTACCATTTGCGATCTTTTCGCCAATCGCAGGAACCTTTGTTGACCGTTTTTCACGGCGACAGGTAATGATCTGGTCGGACATAATTCGGGTTTTTATCGCACTCGCCTTTTTGCTGGTGGTAAAGGTAGAAGATTTATGGATTGCTTATCTGGCAACTATTTTGCTTTCGACTTTCGGCGCATTTTTTGAAGGGGCAAAAAATGCAGCAACTCCGAATATGACAGGTAAAGAAGGTCTGTTGGCAGGAACTGCGCTAATGTTTTCGACACGCTTTTTGCTGATGGCAATCGGTTCGGCTCTCGGGGGGTTCGCTTCAGCTTATTTCGGCTATAAAGTGGCATTCATTATCAATGCTGTTTCGTTTGCCGTCTCTGCTTTTTCAGTCTGGCTGATTCCTGAAGAAGCCACCCGTGACCCTCAAACTGCTATCCGAATGAAGGATAAAACCGAGCGTGAATCTTTTTTCAACGAATTAAAAGAAGGGTTTCATTACACCTGGCATAATAATTTTGCGCTGACAATTCTCATCATGAATATAATCTGGGCAACCGGCGGAGGCGCGATCAATGTGGTTTTCGAGAGAATGGGCGGAGTTTATTTTGCCGAAAAAGAAAGCTGGAAACCCGATTTAGCAGTTGGAATTTTGTGGTTTGCCAGTGGTCTCGGATTATTTCTGGGAATGATGATTGCCCATCGGACTTCGGGTATTTTGGATCGCCGTAAAAATCACAGTGCGTTTATCGGCTGGACTTTGATTATTCACGGAATTTTGTTTTCTATCGGTGGCGTGATGCCGAGTTTGTGGCTTTTGGCTTTGTTTTGTTTTATCTCGCGGGCAATTGTTGGAGTTGAATATGCGGTGCAGGAAACGATGTTTCAGCGCAGTTTACCTGATTATATCCGCGGACGGATCTCAACTTTGGACAGAGGTGCGGAAATGACAATTTTTGGATTATCAAGCTATTTTGCAAGTCTGGCGATTTATGGAGTTTCTCCGCAAATTTTGACCATTATTTCAGGAATTCTGTCTGCAAGTGCCGGAGTAGTTTGGTTTCTCAGAAATCAAAGATCTCAAGCACCAAATTCTGAACTGGAAATTCATGGATGATTCGGAAACTAAGCCGTAATGATGACGGCTTTAGTTCCGGTCAGTTCCGAAAAGTCTTTGGTATAAATCGTATCAACGCGGCGGACGTGGCTGATGGTTTCAACGATGTCCTGGGTAGAAATAAAACCATCTTCGACATGTGCGATTGCCCAATTTTGAATATGTGAAGCAGTTCGCAAAATATCTTCGACCAGACGCAAATATTGGTATTTTGTTTCGATATGCGTGCCGAGTCTGCCCGTTTGCTCCGTTTCCAAATCGTTCCAAAACTCATCGCCGCAACGAAACCATTCTTCGCGCCAAGCCTTTGTATCCAACGATTTACGCAAATCTAAATTATGAGCACGAGGAAGCCGCAAGAACATCAAATCCGGATAATTTTCGGCGACAAATTCCCGGACAGACCGATTTGAAGCAGTATTATTTTGACCGTTATTGACCGGACCG
>DAORIL010000731.1:0-3313 GCA_035438525.1 Pyrinomonadaceae bacterium | reverse complement strand
CCGTATAGGCATCGGGGGCAACCCGCATTAGTTGTTCAACCAAGCCGTGAATTTTTTGCAAAAGTCCGTCGGTGCGGTAACCCGATTCATCAACCGAAGAAACCCGTCTAACTAAAGCGTGAAATAATCCCCGGGGGTCTTGCTCAACCCGAACGGTAACTCCGCGCTCCCGTCCTTCGACAACCACTTTGACTTGTCCATTTTCTTGTTTTTGGGCTTGCAAAATTCGCCCGATAGTTCCGATTGAAAAAATTTGATCGGGACGTGGTTCATCAATGCTGGCATCGTGTTGAGTGGCGAGAAAAATATTTTTATCACCGTTCATGGCTTCTTCCAAAGCTCGAACCGAGCTTGGACGACCGATTTTGAAAGCAACTTTGGTGAAAGGGAAAATGACTACATCACGGATCGGCACCATGGGAAAACGTGAAATATCCATTGGCATCTGGTCGGAAAATTCTTGCATAAATAACAAATCTCTCTTAAAACAATTTTTTTATCGTTACTTTACTAAGATTCTAATTTTAGACTATTTCCGATTTTTTTTGCTAGTTTTATTTAAATTTTTGCCGAATCGGTCACATTGATTGAAAAAAAAAGAAAATGAGAGGAAAAGTAGAGTGCTATAGGTTGAAAGGAAAAATTTTGATTTGACTATCTTTCATTTTCACTCACAACCCTTTATTCGTTCAAGGCGCTGGTTTCATCATCATAAACATCCAAAATCGGTAATAAACTGCTGAGTGTTAGAACCTGTTCAACTTTTGGTGAAAGATTTGATAATTTTAAGCTACCTCCCGCATTATCAACGGATTCGGAAACGGAAACCAGTTCACCTGTTCCGCTTGAATCAATATAACGAACTTTTTGAAAGTTTAATAAGACTTGAGTTTTATCTGCTTTTATCAAATCTGTGACAGCTTGACGTAATTTGGCGGAACCTCCGCCCATAATAACATCGCCTTCTAAATCAAGTATCGTAGTATTGCCGCTCTGACGTTCCAGAATATTTAACATATTTAAGTTTTCTATTTAAAATTTATTTTACAAGTTTATCTAAATGAATTTTTTGGGAAATGTCAATTTGGAAAACAATTCCCGCAAAGACAAAGTATTCAAATGGCAGCTTTTTGGGGCTTGAAAAAGCACAAATGAAGCAAATTCCAAAACTTTTTTATCAAATTTTTGTTTAGCTCAAGTATCTCAGAAGTTTTATCATTAAATGTCTTGCTAAATTTGAAAGCAATTGCTAAATTCAAAGCGTCATAACTAGTTCCTTTTTGGCAATCCATCGCCTAATCAGGAAGTTTAATATCAAGTAACTGCCACCAATCAAGCGGACTTTCTTTCCCACAAAAGTAGTGCGGCTTTTAATCTTTCGTTTTTTAGGATGAATATCAAAGACTCTGTTCTTATCCAATGGACTCCTGCCAAGATAGTTTTTAGCTATCTTATATTTGGATTTTTCTGGATCTTGCTTTCTGACAAAATTTTAAACAGTCTTGTCAAAAATGATGAAACTCTAAATCTACTGCAAACTTACAAAGGTTGGTTTTATGTAACGCTGACGGGTGGTTTGCTTTACGCACTAATTCGAAGCGGAGTTAAAAGAACCCGGGAAATCGAGGCGGCACGAATCGGTTCGGAAAAACGCTATCATGAATTAGTAGAAAATGCTAATGATTGTATTTTTACCCTAGACTCTGAGGGAAATTTTACAAATGTAAACCATGCCGTTACAAAGATTACAGATTACTCGCGGGAAGAGATTTTAAAATTAAATTTCAAAGATATTTTAGCTCCCGAAAATCGCGATTATCTTTCACATTTATTGGATCCCCAAAACACAGTGAATCCGGTTTTGGTCAATGAAGTTAAAATTATTGGAAAAAATAAACGACCAGTTTATTTGGAAATCAGCAGTCGTCCCCTCAGTAATAATGATAATCGAACAATTATTGAAAATATTGCCCGTGATGTTACGCATCGGCATTTAATCCAGGCAACTGAAGAAGCCCTACGAAAAAGTGAAGAACAATTGCTTCAGGCACAAAAACTCGAATCCGTGGGAAGGCTGGCAGGCGGTATTGCACATGATTTTAACAATATGCTGACAGCCATTAACGGCTACAGCGATTTAATTCTCAGAGAAATAAACGAAACAGATCCGTTACGCCAAAAAATCATTGAAATCAAGAAAGCAGGAGCTCGTTCTTCAACGCTTACACAGCAACTTTTGGCATTTAGCCGCAAACAAATTCTAAAACCCGAAATTTTAAATATAAATCAAACCGTTTCCGAAATCAGTTCATTGCTCGAAAGACTAATTGGTGAAGATATTTCGTTAATCAAGATTCTGGACTTTAAAATAAATTCGGTTTTGGTTGATCCCGGACAACTTTCACAAGTTATTGTAAATCTAGCAGTTAATGCCCGTGATGCGATTCCAAACGGAGGCACTGTTACCATTGAAACTAAAAATGTTTACCTTGACGAACAATTTGCCGACACTAATTTGGGTGGGAAAACGGGTGAATTTGTTTTGTTGTCAGTAACTGATAATGGTATTGGAATGGAGGAAGAAACTCTTCGCCAAATTTTTGAACCGTTTTTTACGACCAAGGAGGTTGGGAAGGGAACAGGGCTTGGATTAGCGACTGTTTATGGTTTTATTAAACAGTCTGATGGTTATATTACTGTTGACAGTAAGCCCGGAGTGGGGACAACATTTAAAATCTTTTTACCCTGTGTAGAAAAATCCTTAGAAAAAACAAAAGAAGAATTAACTAAAGAAAGTCTCAATCATGGGGCAGAACTGATTTTACTGGTTGAAGATGAGGAAATGGTGCGAAATCTGAGCCGGGAAATTCTGGAATCTAATGGTTATCGGGTGGTTGAGGCGATCAATGGAGCAGAGGCAATTGAGATTTGTGAGAAAGAAAATTTACAGATTGACCTATTGCTAACTGATGTTGTGATGCCGCAAATGAATGGGCGTGAATTGTGGGAAAAATTATCTCAAACCTGTCCGCAAATCAAAGTTTTATTTACTTCGGGTTATACGGATGATATTGTCGTCCGAAACGGAATTAAAAATGAGGAAACAAATTTTTTGCAAAAACCTTTCTCCATTGAGGCTTTATCGCGAAAGGTTCGTGAAGTTCTCGATAGTGAGGATATTTTGAATAATTAGTTTGAATCAAAAAAAAGAGGTGCTGAAAATAAACCCGTTTATTTTCAGCACCTCTTTTTTTTGATTTAGATTTCAATTACTTTTCTGATTTTTTCGCCCGCTCGTTGGGTTTTAATCCCC
>DAORIL010000730.1:0-3318 GCA_035438525.1 Pyrinomonadaceae bacterium | reverse complement strand
AAAATAAATAGACCCAAAACACCCAAAATTGTGCTTTTCATTTCTAATCACCTCCAAATTTGCTCTATTCTATCAAATTTGATGAGTATGCTACTTTAATTTCTTCGCTTCAGCCGAAAGTTTTTCGCTTAGTTCCTGAATATGTATCAGATCAGTTCTGGTTTTGATTGCAACTTCAGGCTCAAACACTTTCAAATTCCCAAAAATTTTACTTGAAAGAAAACTTCCGATAGCATTGTCCAAATCAACGATCAAATCCCGCATTGTTTTTGGCTTTTCCACGGTTTCTTTAGATATATCATCCGGTAGATCCTCTTTCTTTTTAACAGCTTCGGCAAAAAGATTTGTATCAAGCCTTTTAGCATATTTGTTTATACTATTTGCCGACATTTCAATTAAAGCATAGTCAATTTTTTTGTCGGTGCTGTAAGTTTTGATAATCGCGGCTTCTGCAATTTGAATTCCTTCAAAATCCTCTTTTATATCAGGAAATTTTGTCTCGATCTTGGTATTGATAGCACCAAAAGCGGCGGCATTGACTTTGTCGGCATCGCGTTTCACTTTTTCCAGTTCAACGGAACGCATTTTAATATCAGTATTTTGCGGATTTGCATTATCGGCAATTGACGGAGCATTTGATTGTCCCCAAACATTGGCGAACAAAGCGGATCCCACTATTAAACAAATTGAAAAGACAATTTTCATTATTATCACTCACCTCACAGAATCGAATTAATGACCAAAAATCTATGTAAATTTTACAAAAGTTTTCGCAATGATTTTATAGAACTTTGTTTTATGAGTCAACAAAAGTTTCCGTTGCCGTTTTTTAACGAAAGTTCATTGAACTTTTGATACCTTCACTTTCTTTGATTATTACAATTTGATTAGGCAAAACACTCGAAATTTTCTCAGTTTTGCCATTGCTCCAACGAACCTCAACCGATTCGATTTTTTCATCCTTTCCAAAACCGAAATGAAGGCGAAAATCGTTTTGGGAAAGATAGCTTGAACCTGCCTGAATTTCCTGAATCATTGAGCGTTTATTGGTTTTTAAAATCAACCGCGAACCAATCGCTTCTTTATTTTTGCCGTTTTCGATCAATTTAAAAGTAATCCGCTGATTGTCATTTTTGGTGGTATTGAGCAAAACCAGCGGTTTTTCGCCTAAATTGGTTACGACCACATCAATTAATCCATCGTTGTTCAAATCGCCAAAAGCCGCACCACGACTCGAAAACATCGGTAAATCACGCAAACCTGAAGATTTTGAACTATCATCAAACCGCCCGTTGCCTAAATTTCGCTGGAGTAAAATTGGTTGCTTAAATCCTTGCACGATTTCACTTTTGACCAGTTCCATCTGCGGATAAACGTGACCATTGACGATCAGCAAATCAAACCACCCATCGTTATCAAAATCAACGAAAGCCGTTCCCCAACCGACAAAAGGTTTTGCGGGTTGAGCCACACCCGCCTCAGCCGAAACGTCCAAAAACCCTTTTCCCACTTGATTACGGTAAAGCGTATTTGGCTCGCTTTCAAAATTAGTGACGAAAATATCTAAATCTCCATCATTATCATAGTCAGCGATACTGACCCCCATTGAACTCTGTTCACCGCCCTCTCCGCTGTAATTTGTTCCGGTTTCAAAACTAACATCTGTAAACGTTCCATCATGATTGTTTTTATAAAGATAATTTGGCACGCTATCATTCGCAACGTATAAATCAAGCCATCCATCGTTATCATAATCGGCAAAAGTTACTCCTAAACCGAAATATTTGGCTTTATCAATCAGTCCTGCTTTTTCGGCAATTTCTTCAAATGTTCCATCGCCTTTATTGCGGTAAAAAAAATCCCTTTCTCCCGGCAATCCACGAGGTCCGCATTGAACTCGAATACCTCTATAGGAACAAGTTTTATAACTGCCAAAGGCGGGCAAATTATTCAAATCAAGCGAAACATACCCCGGAACAAAAACATCCAAATCGCCGTCACGGTCGTAGTCTGCCCAAGCGGCTCCGGTCATAAAACCCATGCCTTTTAAGTCTGTTCTTTCCGTTACATCTTCAAATTTGCATCCGCCTTTTCCCCGATAAACCACATTTCCATTAAATCCAGTCGCAAATAAATCAATGATTCCATCACTGTCAAAATCAACCGCTGTGACGCCCATTCCCCAACCTTTACGAGCTAAACTTGCCGAAGCCGTAATATTTTCAAACTTTGGAGTTAGCGAATTTGCTCCGTCAATTTGGCGATAAAGCGTGAGGAATAAATCGCCGCCTTTTTTGAAATTTTCGACCGATGAACCGTTGACCGTGGCAATATCCAAAAAACCATCATCATCGCAATCAAAAACCGCCGCACCGCCGCTCATTGATTCCAGAATATAACGATTTTCCGCTGTCGAAATATGCGAAACATTTAATCCTGCGTCTGCCGAAATATTTTTGAAAGTAATTGGCGAAGATTGGGCAAAAGTCAAAATTTGTCCAATCAATACCAGAATTGTCAGTGCCAATGTTTTTTTCATCAAAATCTATCTAAAAACAAATAACGGGCTCGATTTTTTTCCACTACTGAACCTGAATTTTTATCAATTCGCATAAAATAAATCGGTTCTGACGTGGTCAAACTTTTCCAAACGGGTAAATCTTTACCGTTCGGATTGCCTGTTTTAATAAAATTGGCAAAGAAATTCTGCATTAAATTTGAAATTTTGTAATCTTCTGCCGTCCATGCAAAAACTTGATTTGTTGACAGATTGCCCATTGCATATTCAATTTCGGCTGAATGAACTGCACCTGACGGAGGAGTCGAATTAGCTTTGGCATCTTTCACCGGTGGTCTGGGATGAGCGTAATAATATCGAAAGACAGATTTTCCGCCCGTTTTGCTGTGAATATCTGCCCATTTCCAGGTGCTGAAAGAAATAAATTGATCTCCGGCTAAATCAGTTGCAGAATCGATAACTTGTTCGCGGGTATTTGCCGGATATAATTTCAATATTTCCTCCGCCTTGTCACCAAAACGAGTTTTGACCGCCTTTGCATAGTTTTCCGGTGTTGGTTCCGCATTACCTAGAACGGTTCTCCAACCTGATTCTTCGGAATTCCAACCGACCAGCAAAGGAACCTTTGCTTGCTTGCCGTCGCTATAAGTTTTTGAGGGAGATTCGGTAAAGAAATGTCCATCAACCGTCATTGGAAACTGCCATTTCCAGGGATTTTTAGTTGCTTCCTGAATTTGTTCAGTAGTTAAGGCACGAAGTTTGGCAAGAGAATCAGCATTTAAACTATCGGCGAATTCTTT
>DAORIL010000729.1:0-3321 GCA_035438525.1 Pyrinomonadaceae bacterium | reverse complement strand
AATTAAAATTAGTCATGGGAGATAAAATTTCAATCAATTATCTGAGTAACGAAAGAAGAGCTTGGCTCGACTGATTTGCCTGTGCCAAAGCCGCGACACCTGCTTGTTGTAAGGTATTCAACCGTGACATGTTCGAAGCTTCGGCAGCTACATCAGCATCACGAATTGCAGATTCGGCAGATTGATAATTGGTGATTTGTGTAGTCGCCAAATCAATTGCTTGTTCAAGGTTATTTTGACCTGCGCCGACTTTACCTTGGATTTGACCGAGTGTGCTCAGAGCTGATTTGATAGCTGAGAGCGCATCTTTTCCGCCTTGTTCGCCGCCCGTTAAGGTTGCGCCTGTTGCAGCAGTCGGAGTTTGTAACGCATCAATGTTGTTGGTTGCATTAACAGCGCCGGCACTGCTTGAAATTGCAACGTTGAAATCTTTCAACGAAACAAAACTGACTTCCGAACCATCGGCTTTGGTGCGAACTGCGAAAACGCCGGATTCACGAAGCGAGGTATCATTATTGACCGAAGCGGCTACTGAATCAGCATTGGATGCGCTAACAGCTGCAAAAGATGAGAAAGAAACATCCTTTGAAGTGTTGGCATAGCCGATTTGCTCACCGGTGAAACTCAGAGTTTGGGTTGCACCTGCAGTTCCTGCGGTCAGTGTTTTGGTAACTTTGTTGGCTGCACCTGTTACTGCAACATCATCAGCTACTGAACCTGCACCTGCAATTCCGGTTTGACCTGCGCCATCAGCTGTATCAGATGAAACCGCAAAGAAAGCTGCTGAAGACAAAACTAATTTACCATTTGTGTCTAAAGAAGCTTTAATTCCTGCATCCTGAATATTTGAATCATTATTGATCGTGTCAAGAACGTTAGAAGCAGTAGCACCGGCTGATAACGAAACTGAAAAACTTTGAATTTGTCCGCTTGAACCAACTGTTTGAAAACTCAGGGTTTCATCGGCTGTAATGCCTCCGGAAATATCCTGTGCACCAGTGACACTGCCGGTTCCTTGTCCGATGTTGATATTGTTCAAGCTTAATCCGGTGCGGTCAACGCGACTATTTGAAAGATCAACAGCAACACTGTTTCCCCCTGCCGAAGCATTTGCTCCGCCGCCGATGAACACATTGATTGAGCGATTGAAACGACCTTCGTCAGAACCTGCTGCTCCACCCAAACCAACATTTTGAGCTTGTCGGTCAATTTCACCAAAGACTTTACCCAGTTCTGCTTGAAGTGTGTTGCGGTCGCCCGTGAACGTTCCAGAAGCAGATTGTGAAGCCAAAGAAGCTGCCCGATCCAATAAACCCGAAATAGTGTTCAAACCACCGTCAATGATTTGTAAAGTCGAAAGACCATCATTGGCATTACGAACACCTTGTGATAAAACGCTGATGTCGCTGCGAAAACTATTTGCAATTGCTAAACCTGCAGCATCATCGCCAGATTTGTTAATTCGCAAGCCAGAAGAAAGGCGTTGCAAAGTTGAATTAAGTTTGGTGTTTGTCATCGACAATTTGGTTTGAGCCGATGAAGATCCGAGATTGTTTACTAATGAAAAGTTTGACATTTAATTTTGTTCCTCCGTGAACATTTGACCGTTGCATCCGTGCATTAGTCATTTTTTATTTTTTTTAAGATTTGAATCGCTAGTTGCGCTTCGTAATTGACTTATCGGCTTGATAAAAAAAAACTTTAGAGATTTGAAAAAAAATATTTTTTTATTTTCAACGATTGAGTATTACTACATCGACGCGTCGATTTTGGGCGCGACCTTCGGGAGTTGAATTGTCGGCAATTGGTTGGAATCCGGCATAACCGGCGGCAGAAAGTCTTGCAGGAGCAATTCCGCGTTCAATGAGTCTTGCCAAAACGGACGAAGCGCGCGCGGTTGAAAGCTCCCAGTTAGAAGGGTAACGGGTATTATAAATCGGTGTGGAATCAGTATGCCCTTCGATCCGAATCAGAGCATCCGTATTTTGCAGGGATTCGGCAAGGGTTGTGATGACAGCATCTGCTTCCGCATTAATCGCCGCCTCGCCGGGAGCAAAAAAACCCGCCTCCGATAATGAAACAACCAATCCAACTTTAGTTTGCCGGGTTTTAGTTTTCTGGATCAAAACCGGATTTGCCAAAAGTTTTTGTTCAAATTTGTCGCGTTCATCTTTTTCAGCGTCGCTCCCCGGCAAAATCCCGCTTCCCCCGGTGTTTTCCGCCGAAAAACTTTCGGCGATTTGCCGGGCTCGTTCGTGATCGCTGGCAGCATACATCACAATAAATAAAGCGAGGAGCAATGTCACCAAATCCGCATAGGAGATCAGCCAACGGTCACGAAGATGGCTTTCATGTTCGATACTGGTTTCTTTTTTGCGTCTCATCTCTTGAGGTTAAATTGATTGATAATTGCCTGCGGCGATTCTTTTGACCCCAGAGCGAGAATGACTAAAGCAAGTTCTTCGCGTTGTTTCATTACTATTTCGTGTCGGGCGCGAAGCCTTGCGGCGAGCGGGAAAAAAAATAAATTTGCTAAACTTAACCCATAAATTGTTGCGACAAATGCGGTTGCAATGCCGATGCCGAGTGCATCCGGTTTATCCAATACCCGTAAAACACTGATCAATCCCAAAACTGCGCCTAAAATCCCAAAAGTCGGCGCAAATCCGCCCGCTGCTTCGAGTGTTGCCGAATCCTGCAAACCTTCTTCGTCTTCTAAATCCAAACGCCGGGTCAGAGATTCCTTGATCTGTTCCTTATCAATCCGATCCGCTACCAGAATTAAGCCTTGGGCGATGAGCAAATCATTTGAATTATCAGCATAACTCTCAAAAACCTTTACCCCGTTTTTTTGCGCCGAGCGTGATAACCAAGCCAATTTTGCCAACTCGATTTTATGCTCGTCATTACTGCCATTATTTTTATACCGCAATTGCCAAACTGCTTTTATCGCACTGGTAATGCCCGAAACACCTCGGCGGACAATGACCGCTCCAAGCGTTCCTCCACCCACAATCAATGCTGCTGTCGGATGCCATAAAAAACTAATATTAAGATTTTCGAGCCATGCGCCAAGGATGATTGCCGTGATACCGACAGCAACCCCGAGCCAAATTGTCCAGTCAAAACGTCTCATTATTTTTGTTGGTTGCGAACGAACGCGGAAAGATCTTTGAGTGCAGAATGGTCAATTTCATTTAAGACCATTTCAGCCGCGCGATTGGCTTCTTCGATTTCGGCAAAAACCTCGTAGCGGTGAACCGAAGTCTCGGCAGGTGCAGTGATTCCGAGCCGGATACCATCACGACTCACTGATAAAAC